>PUMS01000459.1 GCA_003551485.1 Phycisphaeraceae bacterium
GGGCTTGCGAAGCTCATCGAGCAGGTTGCCGCGCATCACCCGGATCATCCCCGCCGTGCCGCCGATGCCCAAGACCAGCACCGGCACCCAGATGTGCTGAAGCAGGTCCAGGAACTTGCCCCAGGTCCACTCCGGCTGCGCAGCGTACTCGGCCGAGAACAGTCCCGTCACCTGCACACCGAAAAGCTCAGCGCTCAAATGAATCAGCACCAGCGCCAGCAGGAAGTTGGGCACACACATGCCGATGAAGCCGACGAACGTCAGCACGTAGTCCGAGATCGAATACTGCCGCACCGCCGAGTAGATACCCGCCGGCAGGGCGAAGGCCCAGGTGAAGATGATGGTCAGAAACGAGATCGCCACCGTCAGCGCGATGCGGTCGCCCACCACGTCGTTGACCCGCCGCCCATCCTCCATCGAGCGGCCCAGGTCGCCCTGGAGCAGGCCGACATCGCTGCTGTCGAAGCTGAAGAACCAGCGCACCCCCAGCCAGCGCAGGTAGCGCTGCACCTGCGTCTCCTCGAGGAAGAACTGCTTCTTGAGCTCCTCGATCTCCTGGAGGGCGGCATCATCGCCGGTCATCTGAAGCTCGGTGATCCGGGCGGAGATGAAGTCGCCCGGCGGGAGCTGGATGATGATGAACACGATCACCGAGATGATCCACAGCGTCGGCACCATGATCAGCAGTCGCCGGCCGATGTAGGGATGACGCACCGCGGCCATCAGCAGCAGCAGGGCGAGGCTGCCGAAGATGAAGATGCGCACCAGCCAGCCCAGCACGCCCGAGCCGCCGGCGCTCTGGCCATCGGCACGCGGGGTGCCCGGCTGGGGCGTGACCTCGAGCATGGCGCGGCGGACCTGCGCCACAGCGCCCGGTGAATCCGAGGGCTGCTCGAAGAAGTAGGTCTCGATGCCGGCGTTGGCCGGCGTGGCGAACGCCGCACCCACCAGCGCGTTTCGCGGCACGTTGCGAAAGTCATCGGCCACGATCACAAGCTGCGGCGGCGGCGTGCCGATGCTGATGTGCCAGACCTCCTCGGCCGCGATCTGAAGCGCCTCGCGGAATATCTCGACCTGCTGCTCGATTCCGATGGCCTGTTCGGCTTCTTCGAGCACTTCCATGGCGCGGCGGAGGGGGTGGTCCGGCGGCGGCTCGATCGCGCCGGGCCGGTCGGCCCGCTCATCGCCGTGCATCCCGCCCAGGGCGTACCACACCCCGAAGGCCGGGGCGTAGAAGGCCTCGATGTAGGTCGGCACGAAGTTGCGAGGCTCGACCAGCGGGTAGACCTCGCTCTCACCGGTCCAGACGGTGAAGTCGTGGTCGTAACCGGCCTTCTCGGCATAGAACAGCGTCCTCGCCCGCTCGCGAAGGATCGCCCGCACGCCCACCTCGGCCCAGTCGTCGATGATGAACTGCGCTGGACCGCTGCCGGTGTAGTCGGTGACGTTGAGAAAGAACGTCATCCGCGAGCCATCAGGGAAGGTGCGGTAGCCCTGGCCGTCGCGCTGGGTCAGGCCAATCTCATCCAACAGGGCGTTAGCCCGGTCGGGGGCGTACTCGATGTGACTGCGATACAGCGGCGGGTGGTGGAAGGGTGAGTCGGGCCCGGGGTCGATCTGCGCCGGCTCGCTCTGGTTGTTGTATTCCGCGCGGATGATCTGGCGCCGGTCGATGGCCAGCGACAGGGCCTGCCGGAATCGGCGGTCGCTGAGCAGGGCCTGCTTGTGGGCGGTCTCAGGCCGGTCGGGATGCACGCGGCGGTTGATGACCGGGAAGACGGTGTAGACCGAGCGCGTTCCCTGGGCCCAGTGGTAGACCTCGTAGTTGTGCCGCTGCCGCTGGTTCATCAGCAGCGTGTAGTCCTCGTAGCGGATGTGGCGCAACTGCATGGTGATCTCGCCGCCGGCGGCGGTCACACCGATCATGTCCGGGGTCTTGATGTCCATCAGCAGCCGGTCGACGTAGGGAAGCTGGTTGCCCTCGGTGTCGACGGCGAAGTAATAGGGGTTGCGCACAAAGGCGTAGGGCGGGTTGGCCTGGTGGGTGCGGTAGACCCAGGGCCACAGCCGCGGATGCTCGGGGTTGAGAAAGTGCTGCATCCGGCCGTAGACGGCCTCCAGGCCGGCCAGGCCGCGCGCGGCCATCATCCGGCGGATCGCCTGCTCATCGCCGATCTCGGGGTCGGGATGGAACTGCCTCAGGTAATGCGCCGGCTGGCACCAGACGTGGGTCGAGGCCAGCCGCTCGAGAAACAGCCCGTTGGGCCGCGGGAAGACAAAGCGGACGGTGTGGTCATCGACCTTCTCGATCGTGCCCAGTTCATCCCCGCTGCGCAGCACCGCCGGCGCCTGGTTGAAGTAGCGCACGGTGTGCTCGTACCAGAACATGACGTCATCGGCCGTCAGCGGATGGCCGTCGGACCAGCGCATGCCCCGCCGCAGATGGATGGTATAGACCCGCCCATCGTCCGACACCTCCCAGCCCCGGGCCACGTGCGGCACGATGGGGTAGCCCTGCGGCGACCAGCGCACCAGCGTGGCCCCGGACAGGCGCCAGCCGATGACGCTGACATCGCCCATCGAACTGCATACCCGGTACCAGGTGCCCCCGTAGTTGCCCGCCCCCTCGACGCCCTCGAGCACCAGCGGCTCGGGACCGGTGCGCTCATGCACCGGCTCGATGCGGCCTTCAGCCACCAGGTCGGCCAGGACCGGCGACTCACCCCGCGGCCACCAGGGCGCGGCGGGGCCTTCGCCGAAGTCGACCTCCCGGTGCAGCACCAGCGGGTTGTCCGGGTCGATTCGCGTGTCGCGAAGCGCCTCGGCCGAGGCCAGTTCATCCTCGGAGTAAACCGGCGGCGGCCTGTCCATGTCCGGCTGCACCAGGAGGCTGGCGATGTAGAAAAGCGCCACCAACCCCGCGGCCGCGCCGCCGAGCCATGCAAGCAGAACAAGCAGACCGCGAATCCGACTCATCAGACCTTTCCGCCGCCGACAGCCACGCCCCCCCCCTTCCCCCCGGCCGCGCCTCTCGCAACGGCAAACCCACCTCACCTGCCCGGTCCCCTGCCCCGTCGCATCTCGGCCCCCCCGCCGCCCCGGTCCAGCGCCACGGCGCACGGCGACAGTATAGCCCGCCAACCACCCCGAATCGGCCCCCGCTGGGACCGGCATTGTGGGAGGTCGCCCACGCCCCCCTGCACCC
>PUMS01000489.1 GCA_003551485.1 Phycisphaeraceae bacterium
GCTTCGGCCGCATTGCCCTGGCCGACATCACCCGCGGAGGCGGACGCGGTCGCCGTGATCGCAATGGTGAAGACCAGCGCCATGATTGCCATGAGGCACAGCGCTGCGCTACGAGCACGGCTCCCTCCAGCTCCCTCTCCCTCCGGGAGAGAAGAGAAGGAGGCCGCCCGGCGATCGAAGGCGTTGCACGTTTTCACCGGTGCATCCATCACGGTTCCTGTATTACCCTTCATGGCATCATTCCTGCCTTGCCCGGACCCGCCTAAAGCAACCGACATCAATCATCATCCGCCGCAGGCGGTGTGAAGCGTGCCACCACCAGGGCATCGCGGCCGCCCACCTCCCGCTTGAGCACGAACGTGACCTCCTCGCCCGGCGGCAGCAACTCGACCACGCGGTCGTAGTCGTCGATGGTGTATATCTGCTGGCCGTTGATCGAGAGGATCAGGTCATCGCTGCGGAGGCCGGCCCGGGCCGCGGGCGAGCGGCGGCGGACCGCATCCACGTAGGCCTGGGCCTGGCGGCCGGGCAGCCGGAAGATGCGAAGCCCAAGGTCCACCCCCTCCGCACCGTCCTCCGCGGCGATGGGGCTCTGCGGCTCCTCATAGGTGTCATCGAGGAACTGGCGCAGCACATCCGAGGGGATGGCGTAATTCAGCCGCGTCCGCGTCGAGGCGCTTTCGACGATCTTGCCCACCATTCCCGCAAGCCGGCCGTCGGCCGTCACCAGCGCCCCCCCGGGCGCACCGGGATTGCTGGTGATGGCGTCGATCAGCAGCACGTCCGAGGCGATTTCCAGTTCGTGGGCGCGCCTCCGGATGCCCACCGCGGCCCGCATCGAGATCACCCCCACGCTGGCCGAAAGCGGCTCATCGCCGTCGGCCACCTTGAAGGCGTTGTTCACCGCCAGCACCCAGTCACCGGTCAGGGCGATGGGCTGCTCGGGGACGTCGAAGTAGTGCGGCGTGCTTGCATCGATTCGAAGCAGCACCGTCTGCAGACCGTCGCTCTGCCGCACCAGCCGCGCCTGATGCACCGAGCCATCGTAAAGCACGATGCGGATGCGGTCGCCGGTAACGTAGAGCCCGTGAGCGGTGAGGATCAGCCCATCATCGGAGACGATGATGCCCGTGGCGTAGCCGTGCTCGAGCGCGATGCCGGCGCCGTAGATCTTCACCGTGCGCCGCTGCGCGGCGGCGATGGCGTCATGGAAGATGTTGTCCTCGAGCACGGCGGCTTCATCGCCGGGCTCGGCCGCGCCGGCCTGCGCATCGGCGGCGGCATCAACCGCGCCGGGTGACTCTTCGGGTTGGTCGCCGGCATCCGCGGCGGCGGCGGCCATCGGCCAGAGCAGCAGCGCCGTCGCGATCAGCAGGGGCAGGCCCGGTTCATGGATTCTCATCGTCGGCCTCCTCGGGGGCATCGGCCTCATCGTCCGGGGTTTCGGGTTGCTGCATCGCCGCTTCTTCCGCAGCCTCATCCGCATCGCCGGCCGCCTGCACTTGCGGGCTCGCATCGGGCGCTGCGGTCCATTCGGCCTCCTGTAACGCGAAGGCCATGTCCTCGCGTTCGGAAAGGCCCCGGACGATGCGCCGCGTGCGCGGCACCCGGTGCCCCTCTATTGCCTGGTGGTCGTCAAAGATGACGGCCGCATCGCGTTCGTTGCCATCCTCATCGGCCGGCGCGGCCTTGAGCAGGCGGGTTTCAAACCGCAGGTTGTCCGGCGCCATGACGCTGAACCAGAGCACCACGCGGGCGCCGCCCTCGAGCTCGGCCAGCACGCGGTAGGCGCGCTCACCGGCGGCCTTGTCGCTGCCCTTGAGGATGAGCGAGGCATAGTCATCGGCATCGCGCCACCATGCGTGCGCGGCCTCGCCCAGTTCCTGCTCGATCCGCTCGACCACCTGTGCTGCGCGGTCGGTCATACCCTCGCGGCTGTCCACGTTGAAGCCGTGGCCGGGTCGCCAGGTGACCCGCTGCGTGCCGCGCTGCCGGCCCTCATCGAGGATCACCTCGGTTCCGGTCAGTTGCAGGGCCCGGTCGGGCGGGGAACCGGCATCGGCATCGCGCCACGCGGCCCACTGTTCGAGCACGCGCCGGCCCTGACGGCGGGCGATGTCACGGTCGCGAATCTCACCCGGTTCGGCCCGCGGCGCCCTGACCTGCGGCGCATCGGCGGGCTGGTCGGGATCGGGCGCCGGTTGCGATCGCGGCCCATCCCTGCCGGTGGGGGTGAACGGCAGCGGCGTCAGCCGCACCGTGGCCTCATAACGCCGCCCCTCGCGCTGCCACACCACGTGAACCGGCCAGTGGGCCGGGTAGAGGGTGACCAGGGAAGCGAACTGGTTGGCGCTGCGGATGCGCACGCCCTCGAAGCTCAGCAGCCGGTCGCCGGGGCGCATCCCGGCACGGGCGATGGGCGAAGCGGTGTTGATTGAGGTGCAGATCACCGCCCCCTGGCGCTGGCTGAAGACGGCATCGAGCGTGCCGTGCATGCTCGTTCGCGTGGCCAGCAGGTCGGGGATGAAGTTCTTGGCCTGCTCGATGCTGATGGCGTAGCCCACCCCGACGTTCACCCGGCCGCGCTCCTCGAACGAGCCGCGGCCGTTGATGCCGATGACCTGTCCCCGCATGTTGAACAGCGGCCCGCCGGAGTTGCCGGGGTTGATCGAGGAGTCAATCTGGATGCAGTCGCCGTAGACCAGCATCATGCGCGTGGGCCCGGTGCCGGGCTGGAAGCGATTGGTCCCGCTGACGATGCCCAGTGTCACCGTCGGCCGCTGGTCCTCGGCCAGGGCGAAGGGGTTGCCCATCGCCATCACCCAGTCACCCACGCGGACCAGGTCCGAATCGCCCAGCGGGGCATGGGCAAACGCATCGCGGCCCTCGAGCCGGATCAGCGCCAGGTCGCCGCCGGGGTCGATGCCGTAGAGCCGCCAGCGGTAGAGTTTGCCATCGGCCAGCCCGGCCCAGCCGCGGTTGCCCGCCGCCTGCACCACGTGGAAGTTGGTCAGCGCATAGCCGTCGGGGTCGATCAGCACGCCCGAACCGCCGCCCTGGCGGTTTTCGCCATAGACGGCCACCACGGTGTCATACACCTGCTCGACCACCTCGATGCGCGCCTGCTCGGCCGCCAGCACCTCCTCGAGCTCTTGTTCGCTGATCGACTCACCCAGTGCCGTCGCCGGCCGCAGCAGCCC
>PUMS01000162.1 GCA_003551485.1 Phycisphaeraceae bacterium
GGGCATCTGAAGCTCGGTCTTTCCGAATCGTCGGTACAGCATGGTCCACCATCCCGCCATCGGCCCGCCGCGAAACCGGAAAAAGGGGACTTCCGGACACGACCGACAGCCCACCCCACCCGCGCCGGGATCGCACAGCGCGGCCCCTGATGCCGCCTATTTTACTTGACTTCGCCCAGATATGCCGCCAGCAGATCGCGCGTGGCGTGCATGTCGTCCTCGTGCACCATCTCGGTCACGGTGTGAATGTAGCGGGTGGGCACGGAGAGGGTCATCGTCCGCACGCCCTCGCCCGCGGCCTGCATGGTGCCGGCATCGGTCCCGCCGCGCGGCATGATCGAGCGCTGGTGTCTGATGCCCTTGCGTGCGGCAAGTGACTCGAACTGTTCGATCAGCTCGTAGTCGCCGATGCTGGCCCCGTCCATGCACGTGATCGCAGCGCCCTGGCCCTGTCGGGACACGCTCATCTCACCGGGCGTGCCGGGGATGTCGATGCAGAGGGTGGTGTCCAGGGCGATGCCGATGTGCGGGCGCAGGGCGTAGGCGCTGGTGCGTGCGCCGCGCAGGCCCACCTCCTCCTGCACGGTGAAGACGGCGATGATCTCGGCCGCGTGGTGCTTGAGCTTCTGCATCGCCCGCACGGCGACCCAGCAGGCCACGCGGTTGTCCAGACACTGGCTGACGACGGTGTGGCCCACCTTCGCGAAGGCCGCCCGCAGCACGACCATGTCGCCGACCTTGACCTTCTTCTTGACCTCGTCGGCGGGCAGGCCGGTGTCGATGAACAGCTCGTGCAGTTCGGGGACCTTGTTGCGGTCGGCCTGCTCGGCGACGTGGATCGGCTTGACCCCGGGGTTCATCACGCCGGGCAGGTCGGACTCGGGCTTGTGCACGTCCGGACAGATGGTGACCATGCGGGCGAAGAGGTTGCGCGCATCGAAGCCGCCGGCGGGCACCACGCGAATGAAGCCCTTGTCGTCGACGTGGCTGACCAGGAAGCCGATCTGGTCCATGTGCGCGGCGACCATGATGCGGGTGGGATTGGCCGCGGGCTTCTTCTTCCCCGCCGGCCGCGGCCGGCGGGTGCAGATCAGCGAGCCCATCGTGTCGGTGCGCACCTCATCGAACAGGCCGTCGATCTCGGCCTCGATCAGCTTGCGCACGCGGTGCTCGCGGCCGGGCACGCCCGGCGTGGTGCATAGCGCTTCGAGTAGCTTCATGGTCGGTACTCAACGCCCTCGCCGCAGGCGGGCATCACGGCTTGAGCCAGTTGAAGTGCTCGATCGCCGTGGCCAGGTCGAGGTCCTTCTGCGTGATGCGGTCGCCGGCATCGTGGGTGCTCAGCCGCAGCGTGACGGTGTGGTAGACGTTGTGGATTTCGGCATGGTGGTTGTATTCTTCACACTCGAAGGCCAGGCGGGTGAGGAAGCTGAACGCCTCACGGAAATGCTTGCACCGGTAGGTCTTGGTCAGCGCATCACCGTCGCGGCGCCAGCCGGGCAGGTTCGCCAGGGCGGCATCGATCTGCTGGTCGTCGAGGGGTTGGGCCATGTTTGCATCCTCCTGATCGGGTGAGGGGGGTCCACTTCGCCGGGCGTCAAGGCGATCCCATTTGGGGGAGTGTACGCCGCATCGGGCGCGACGTGGGCCCACAGCGGCGCACGAACCGGCTTCCCCGATGCCCGCAAGTGCCCGGTGCCGGGGGGCGGGGGCCGAGGGCCGGGATACAGGATCAATCCGGTTGTGCCCAGGGGGCGAAGCTGTCGCCGATGCCCGAAGCCAGGTAGCCGCCGTCGACCACGATGCAGTGGCCGTTGACGAAGCCGGCGGCGGGGCCGGCCAGGTAGACGGCGGCGCCGGCGATCTCCTCGGCCTTGCCGAAGCGCGCCATGGGCGTGTGCTCGAGGATGCGCCGGCCGCGGTCGGTGCCCTCGATCATCTTGCGGTTGATGTCGGTGGGCACGAAACCGGGCGCCACAGCGTTGGTGCGGATACCGTACTTGGCCCACTCGTTGGCCAGGCTGCGGGTGAGGCCGAGGATGGCATTCTTGGCCGCCGCGTAGGCGGCGACCTCGACCAGGTCCACGAACGAGGAGATCGAGGCGAGGTTGATGATTGACCCCGAATGCTGCTCGCGCATCAGTCGGCCGGCCACCTGGCAGCAGCGCAGCGTGCCGGTGACGTGGGTGTTGTACAGGTCGTTGAACTGCTCGGTGCTCAACTCGAACGTCGGCTTTCTCAGCATCACCCCCGCGGAGTTGACCAGGATGTCGATGTGACCGAAGTGGTCGACCGTCCTGTCCACCGCGTGCTCGATGCTCCTGTCGCTGGTGACGTCGATGGAGATGCCCGCCACCACCGGCTCGGTTTCATCGCTGATACGCTGCGGCTGCTCGCTCTCGACGGCGCGGCGGATGTCGGCCACAGCGCCCTCGACCTTCTCGAGGGTGCGCGAGCCGATCATCGCACGTGCCCCGCACAGGGCCATGGCCTGCGCGACGGCCTTGCCGATCCCGCTGGCACCGCCCGTCACCAGGGCAACCTTCCCCGAAAGCGAAAACATCTGCGTACCTGCTGGCATGGGGTACTCCTTGGAAGCGTTGAGACCTCGAAGGATAACAGGAACGGCCCCCACCCGCCGGTCGGGCCGGCAGCACGGGCCGAACGGGGGGCATGGCACGCACCGCAGGATTCTTGCTGCTCCTTCTGCTTGCGGACGGTCTTGATTTCCCGTCGGTCACCCGCGGCGATGAAGTCCGCGCGCTACGGTGCGGTCTCCTGCCCTGCGATCGTTTTCCGAGCGGTGAGCGTTGCGGGGTTGGGGAAGGTTCCGTCGAGGTAGCGTGCCGCTGCCTTCACCCCGACCTGCTCACGGATGCCGGGGCAGGAGAAAGCAGCCGGTCTTTCAGGGTGAGGGCTGCCTCCCCGCATCCGATGGGGCCATGCGACGGAATCCTTCCGCCGCATGGCCCCGGCCACCTCAGTGGCCTCTCCCCAACGCCCCGGCCCCCGGCCCCCCCCCCGCCGGCCGCCGGGCCCCGGCCTTCGACGCCGGCACCCCAGGAAGCCCGACCCCGCCCTTCTGCCCCCGCCGCGGCTGCCTCCCGCTCCGCGGCACCCTGGAAGCCCGCATTCCCCGGACGCTTTCTCCACGACCGCCCATGCCCTCGAAGGCGCACCGGCCCCCGGCCCCCCC
>PUMS01000483.1 GCA_003551485.1 Phycisphaeraceae bacterium
CATGCCACCCACACAAACCCACCGCTCAAGGACGGCCGCAGTGGTGGAGTGGAGTCCCCCCAATCCGCCACCGCGGCGGCGCCCAGTTCCGTGTGCTGCAATACAGCGAAGCGCTGTCGAAGCCGTCACTCGCAAAGCCTCGCCCTACCCACCCTACGTTGTCCGCATCGGAAGTCCTGGCGGCGATGGCCGTCATCCGCTGAGCCTGTGGCCGGTGAGGTGGAGGAAAGCATCCTCGAGCGTGGGGCGGCCGACGGTGATGTGGCCGAAATTGTCGGGATGCCGTCTCGTCAGCGCCTCGACCAGGGCCGCGCCGTCGCGGTGATGCATGAACAGCCGGTCGCCGATGATGTGCGGCTCACCACCGGCGGGCCAGGGGGCGAATTGCTCGGCGATGCGCACGCGCATCTGCTCCAGCGCGGCCGGATCGACCGCCTCGCCGGGGCGAGGCGGGGCCAGTTCAATGCTGATGAGCGTCTCACCCAGTTGCGCCTTGAGGTTCGCGGGTGTGTCAAGGGCCACCAGGCGGCCGGCATCGAGCACGGCCAGCCGGTCGCAGCGCTCGGCCTCATCCATCAGGTGGGTGGTGACCAGGATGCTCTGGCCATTGGCTGAGCGAAGCGCCAGCAGGCTCTGCCACAGGTCCCGCCGCGCGGCCACGTCCAGGCCCACCGATGGCTCATCCAGCAGCAGCAGCGGCGGGCGGTGGAGCATGGCCCGTGCCAGCTCGATGCGTCGCCGCAGCCCGCCGCTGAAGGTGGCCACCGGCTCCTCGGCCCGCTCGGCCAGACCCACCGCTTCGAGCCTCGCAGCCACGGCCTGGCGCAGCGCTGCTCCCGTCATGCCATAGAGGCGGCCGTGGTGGGTCAGGTTCTCCCTCGCACTGAGCATCGGATCGAGCGCCGGGTGCTGGAACACCACGCCCAGCATCGACCGCACGAGGGCCGGCTCGGTGAGGATGTCGTGACCCATAACTTGGGCGGTGCCGGCGGCGGGCCGAAGCAGCGTGGCCAGGATGGCAAAGAGCGTGCTCTTGCCACTGGCGTTGGGCCCGAGCACACCGAACACCTCGCCGCGCCCGACGGTGAAGGCGATCTCCCGGAGTGCTTCGGTCTCGGCCGCGACGTACCGGTGCGACAGCCCCAGCACCTGAAGCGCCGGCGCCCCCGCCCCCCCCTCCGCGGGCTCGATGGCCGGGTCGGGCCGGTCAGACATGGTCGGCCACCATCAGCACGAGCACAATGGGCAGATACAGCAGCGAAGCATAGAACGTCGCCCGCGCCATGGCCGCGCTGCGATGGTTGACCAGCATCACCGCCAGCAGCAGGAAGCCCAGCCCCGCCGCGACCGCTCCGATCAGGTAGGCCACACCGGCGATGCCCAGCACCCACGGGGCGACGCCGATCGGCAGCAGGGCCACCGCCCACAGCAGCATCTGCCGGAAGGTCGAGCGGCCCGAAGGATCGACCACGGCCAGGAACGGATAGCCCCCTCGCGCGTAGTCCTCGCGATACAGCCACGCGATGGCCATGAAGTGGGGCATCTGCCAGGCGAACATCAGCGCGAAAACGGCCACCGCGGCCGGACCGATCCGGCCGGTGGCCGCGGCGTAGCCGATCACCGGCGGCAGGGCGCCGGGAACCGCACCGACCAGCGTGGCCGTCCAGGACAGCCGCTTCCACGGGGTGTAGACCAGCACGTAAAGCAGCACCGTCGCCAGGCAGACCGCCGCGGCCGGCAGGAAGCCACCCAGAGCCAGGGCCGCCACACCCCCGCCCGCAAGCAGGCAGCCGATGGCCGTTCCCATCCCCGGCGACATGCGTCCGGCGGCGATGGGGCGGTTGGCGGTGCGCTTCATCCGGCTGTCAGGCTCTCGCTCGAGAACCTGGTTCAGCGCCGATGCGCCCATGCACGCCATCGCGGTGGCGGCGAGCACCAGCAGCAGCACCGATCCGCCGGGCCGCGACGCCGCATCCAGCGTGGCCGCGCCCAGGGCGAAGCCCAGCCATGCGGTGATGACCACCAGTACCGTCACCCGCATCTTGGTCAGGGCCATCAGGTCGCCCAGTCGGGTGGCGACGGCGGCGGCCGGGGCGGCCGGGGGCCCGGATCGGGTCCAGCGGGTGTCCGCGCTGCCGGTCGGCCCCGTGGCCGCATCGTCACTGAGGCCGGCGGCGACGTTGCGCCGGGTCGTGATGGGGTTTGCCTGCGTCATGCCACCTCCATGGCCGTGGGCCTGGGCACCGCTGCCGGCTCATCGACAGCCCGCGGGGATGGGCAGGCCCGTGCCCGCGAGGCCCGCGCGCCCATCATTACCGCCAGTCCAAGCAGCGCCGCACCCAGGGCCTGGTGACCGGTGGCGATCTCCGGGTGACGATGTGACCAGATCACCGCAAAGCCCAGCAGCACCTGCAAGACGAACAGCACCAGCACCCACATCGCCGGCTTGTGCAGCGAAGCGCTTGTCGGATGCTCGCGCCGGATCAACACCAGCAGGCCGATCAGCAGCACCGGCAGAACCACCATCGCCCCCACCCGGTGGGCGTAGTGCAGCCAGAGCATCGCCCAGGTCGGGGGCGCGGCGGGGATGAACTGGGCCGTGGCCAGCACGTTCACGCGCTCGCCCCGCTCGATGGCATCCCGAGGCGCCTGCGGGTCCTCCACCGGATACATGAACCGGCTGCCGCCCAGGGCCTCGAATCGCTGCTCGAGTGTGGCGCGATCGGTCGGTGGCAGCACACCGCCGTACACCGCCGGCGCATCGGGAATCGCCGAAGCGCCCCGGTAATGGCGCAGCACAGCGCCCAGGGCAAGCTGAGCCACCAGCACCCCCACCATCGCCCAGGCGAAGATTACCACTGGCCGCGAGATGCGACCTTGCGGCTGCTCGGCAGCCCGCCGGGAGGCCGGCGCCGAGCGATGCCGGCTCAGCCACCATCGGCTGCACATCACCGCCAGCAGCACGGTCAACGCGAATACGAGTTGACCGAACACGCCGTGGACCACCGCCAGCGGCCGCGAGACCTCGCTGACGCGAAGCCCGCCCATCACCCCCTGCACCACGTACAGCGCCAGCACCAGCACCGCCAGCTTCGTCACCGCGTGGCGCCACCCGATCAGCTTCAGGCAACTCACCGCCATGGCGATGGCCAGCAGGCCACCCACCGCGCCCTTGAGGCGGTGGTTGTGCTCGAGC
>PUMS01000437.1 GCA_003551485.1 Phycisphaeraceae bacterium
CCCGGCAGCGCAGGCCTGCGGCCTGCCTTCTTGACCTCCGCACCCCGTCACCTGTAAGGAAGGCCCCCCATGACCGATGCCGACCGTGACTTCGACCGCAATGACGCCCTGTCCGGGGATGATGATCAGGAACGCACCATGCCTCTGGTGGGCGTCAGCGACGACCTGCCCGAGGCTGCCGACCTCGACCTTGAGTCGATGAAGGACGGCAGCCGCATCTTCAATCACGGCACCGCCCTGATCGTCATCGTGGCCGCCATCGCCGGGGGCGCCTTCTACGCCATGCGCGCCACCCAGGGCGAACTGAGCGCCGGTGAGGACACCGCCACCGCCCAGGCCCGCATCGAGCAGGCCATCGCCCAGCTCGCCCGGCCCCAGGGGATGGCTGAGGACAACCGGCACGAGCCTTCCAGCGAAACCGACTCACTCATAGGCCTGTTCACCGATGACATCGCCCGCCGGCAGGTGCCCCTGGAGTACGTGCAGAAGGACCCGTTCGTGCTCTACAGTCCTGGTCGTGGCGAGGACGACGAAGACGAAGACGAAAAGCGTGTCATTTCCCGAGAGGAGGTTGAGGCCCTGTTCCTCGCCCGGGAGCGGCAACTGCGGCGCCAGGTCGAACGTCTGAACATCAGCGGCGTGGTGGGCAACACCGCGTCGATCGGCGGTGGCAACGTGCGGGCGGGGGACAAGCTCGATCAACTGACGGTGGTCGACATCTCGCGCCAACGCGTGGTGCTCGAGTCCGATCCCCTTCGCATCGAACTGAAAACCGATGGCCGGAAGGTGAGTGAGGGAGACGACGTGTTCGGATTCACCGTCATCAGCGCGACGGACGACGGCATGGTGCTCCAGGCCGATCCGGTCCGCTTCCAGCTTCGGGTCAACGGTGAGATCGAGGCCCTCCACCGCTCGCTGATCCAGGACCGCTGACGGCCCCGGCGGACCCTCTACGGCTCAACAGGTGCTCGCCCGGAGTGACCATGCTCAACAAGGACCTTCGCGACTGGCTCAATGCCCCTGCGGATCAGGCCCCGCCCGCATCCGCGCCGGCCACCGCCGCCGCCCGAGCGGCCATGGAGCAGGTGCCGGGCGATTCGCTTTCAGACCTGTGGGTGCCCGAGGACCGTGGCGAAGCGCCCGCCGCGCGCGAACTGGGCCAGGCGCTGCTCGATGCCGGCGTCATCACCGCCGGTCAGCTCGCCGGCGCCCGCACCGTGGCGGAGAAGACGCCGGGCAAGCCGCTGGCTGACATCCTCCACGAGATGGGTGTGGATGAGCCGGCGATGCAGCAGGTGGTGGCCGAACTGGCCGGTCTGCCCCTGGAGCGGCTCTCGTCGCAGCGCATCGAGCCGGGCAGGCACCTGGAGCGGCTGGGCCTGGATTACTGCGCGGACAACGGCCTGCTGCCGCTGCGCCTGGCCGGCTCGCGCCTGATGCTGGGCCTGGTTCACCCCGACAACCTGCTGCTGATCGATGAGGTGCGCCACAAGCTGGGGGTGTCGGTGAAGCTGGCGGTGATCTGCCGCGGCGACCTGGCCGCCGTCATCGAGCACTTCAGGCAGGGTGAAGCCGGCACCAACGAGGTCAACGTCGATGACATCATCGGCGACATCGAGGAAGACGATGTCGAGGTCGTCGAGCAGACCAAGGAGGAGGTGGACCTGGAGAAGATGGCCGGCGAATCACCGGTCATCCGCTTCGTCAACTACATCATCTACACCGCGGTGAAGGAAGGCGCCAGCGACATCCACGTCGAGCCCTATGAGAAGAAGCTGAAGGTCCGCTACCGCATCGACGGGGTGCTCTTTGAGTCGATGAACCCGCCGCACCAGATGCACGCGGCGATCATCTCGCGGCTGAAGATCATGGCCAACCTCGACATCTCCGAGCGCCGCCTGCCCCAGGACGGCCGCATCCCCGCGATGATCCACGGCCGCAAGCTCGATTTGCGCCTCTCGACGCTGCCCACGCCCTACGGCGAGAAGGCGGTGATGCGCATCCTCGACACCCGTTCGATCCAGGTCTCGCTCGATGACCTGGGCATGGGCGAGGACAACCTGCTGATGTGGAAGCACCAGATCAGCCAGCCCCACGGCATCATCCTCGTCACCGGCCCCACCGGCAGCGGCAAGACGACCACGCTCTATGCCTCGCTGGGCCAGATGGACCGCAACACGCTCAACATCTCGACGGTCGAGGACCCGGTCGAATACAACCTCCAGGGCATCACGCAGACCCAGACCCACGAGCTGATCGGCATGACCTTCGCCAAGGCCCTGCGCGCCCTGCTGCGGCAGGACCCGGACGTGATCATGGTCGGTGAGATTCGCGACCGCGAGACCGCCACCACGGCCATCCAGGCCTCGCTCACCGGCCACCTGGTGCTCTCGACGCTGCACACCAACGATGCGCCCAGCTCGATTACGCGGCTGATCAACATCGGCGTCGAGCCCTACCTCATCGGCACCGCGGTCAATGCCTGCCTCGCCCAGCGCCTGGTCAGGCGGGTCTGCCGCCACTGCGCCGGGCAGGTGACGCCCGAGCCGGCGGTGGCCGAGCACCTTGAGATGCACGGCATCGGCATCGAGCAGGTGTGGAAGGGCGCCGGCTGCGACCGCTGCCGCAACACCGGCTACTCCGGCCGCGTGGGCCTCTACGAGATGCTGGTGCTCGATGATGTGCTGCGCGACCGCATCGCGGGCAACCCCAACGTCACCGAGTTCCGGCGCATCTGCATCGAGCGCGGCATGCAGACGCTGCGCCAGGACGGCTTTGCCAAGGTGGCCAGCGGGCTGACCACCGTCGAGGAGGTCCTGCGGGTGACCGAGAGCACCATCTGAAGCCCGCCGGCGGGCGCATGGCCAACCGCTCCTGCCGTGGCGTGGGTACTGACCGATTCGACCCCGATCCGCCTGGCCCGCGATGCGATGGGCCGGGGCTTGCGGGTGCATGATGCGAGCTGCGGGACCGTTCCCACTCCCCGTGCCCGGGCTCGGCGGGGGCAGGGGTGGGATGGGGGCGGGGGCGGTTATACTCGCGGCATGGGTGTAAAGCGCGTGTTTCTCGGTTGGGACCGGCCATTGCTGCCGCGTGCCGCGGCGTGGCTGTTGCAGCGCGCTGAGGGTGGCGGCGGCGGTGGGCTTTACGATCTATCGGAAATGGTCGTGGTCGTGCCGGGGGGGCGTGCGCGGCGGAGGCTGCTGGAACTGCTGGTTGAGGCCGCGCAGGGTGCCGGCCCCGGCGGCGGTGGGCCCGAGAGCGCTTCTGCTTGCGGGGGCGCTTCCGGGGATGCTTCCGGGGCTGCTTCCGGGGGCGCGTCCGGGGGCGGGGGGGTGGTGCCGCCTGAGTTGATCACGGTGGGGAGTCTGCCGGAGCGGCTCTATGAGTGGCCGGCCTCGATGGCGGATGAACTGGTCGGTTTGCTGGGGCGACTCGACGTGCTTCGCGCTGCGCCCACCGGGGAGTTGAAGCCGCTGCTGGCCCATCCGCCGGAGGAAGATGACCTGGCCGGCTGGCTGGCGGTGGCCGAGGAGTTGGGCCGGCTCGAGGATGACCTGGCGGCCGAGGGGTTGAGCCTGGGGCGGATGCCCGAGCACCTGGCGGGGGTCGAGGGCTTCGCCGAGGCCGAAAGGTGGGGGGTGCTGGCGCGGCTGCACGGTCAGGTGCTGGCGCGGCTGCAACGCCTGGGCCTGGCCGACCGAAACGAAGCGCGGCTGGGCGCACTCGAAGCGGGCCTGTGCCGCAGCGAAAGGCCCATCGTGCTGGTGGGCGTGGCGGACATGCCACGACTTCACCGCCGGATGCTGCGCAATGTCGAGGCCGACGTCACCGCCCTGGTCCACGCGCCCGAAGAGGAGGCCGACAGCTTCGATGAGGTCGGCTGCCTGCGGGTCGAGCCGTGGTGCGAACGGGCGATCGACCTGGCCGAGCAGCAGGTTCGCGTGGTCGATGGGCCGCGAGACCAGGTCATGCAGGTGCTGCGGCTGGTGATCGGCGATGAAGCAGGCGAGGCGGTTGAATCGCCCGGCGATTCGACGCGTGCAGCGCCCGCGGCGCCTGCGCGCGAACCTCGCGGCGGACTGGTGGAGCGCTACGGTGTCGATGGTCTGACCGTCGGTCTGGGCGATGAGGCACTGGGGCCGCCACTGGAGCGGGCGCTGGAGATGGCCGGTGTGCCCTCGCGCCTGGCCGCGGGCCGGCTGGTGAGCCAGTCGCGGCCGGCGACGCTGCTTGCTGCGCTGGCCGACTACCTGCGCCACCAGCGCCGCGATGCCTTCGCCACACTGCTGCGGCATCCCGACATCGAACGATACCTCGACCGCACCGCCACACCGCCGGCGGCCGAGGAAGGGGCCGGCTCGACCAAGGCGTGGCAGACGCTGCTGGATGAATACATCAACGAGCACCTGCCCCTGCGCATCGACGGCCACTGGCTGGGCGGGCGCAACGGGGATGCCGATCGCCTTGCCGCAGCACGCGAGGCGCTGATGAAGCTGCTGCCCGATGAACTGGGCAAGGCCGGCGCCACGGGCGCGGCCAGGCGGCTCCTGCATGACTGGTGCGGCGTGATCGCGGGCATTCTCGAAGCCATTTATCCCGATGCGTTGCACAGGCACGGGCCGGAGGATGAGCGCATCCTGGCGCGGGCGCTTGGGGCCATCGGTGATACGCTGCGCAGCCAGCACGAGGCGCGCAAGTGGGAAGAGCTCAGCCCATCGATGACCCTGACCGAGGCCATCACGCTCACGCTGCATCACGCCGGTACGTCACCCATCCCGCCTCCCGCGGGCAGCGCGGCGGTCGAGATGCTGGGCTGGCTCGAACTGGCGCTGGATGATGCCCCCGCACTGGTCATCACCGGCGTCAACGAGGGGGCCGTTCCCGCAAGTCACAATGCCGACCTTTTCCTGCCCGACCATGTGCGGGCCGAACTGGGGCTGGTGGACAACCGCCGCCGCCTGTCGCGCGACGCTTTCGCCCTGCGCACGATGCTCGAGAGCCGCGACAGCCTCACGCTGATCTCGGCCCGGCGCGACGCCGACGGCGACCCGCTGACGCCAAGCCGTCTTCTGATGATGCGAGAGCCATCTTCGCTGGCCCCCTGGGTGCGGCACTTCTACGGCGCTGAGGAGGCCGAGCCTCAGCCGCCGGTGATCCTGCTGGAGGCCGGGAAGACCTGCCGCATCGCGGTGCCCGCGCCGGTGGCGCCGGACCCGCCGCTGCCGCGGCTTTCGGTCACGGCGTTTCGCGACTACATGGCCTGCCCCTACCGTTTCTACCTGCGCCACGTGCAGCGCCTCGAGGCGCTGGATGACAGCGCGGTCGAGATGGACGGCGCCATGTTCGGTGAGGTGGCCCACGCCGTGCTGGCGCGCTTTGCCGACAGCCCGCTGCCCAACGCCGCGGATGTGAAGCAGGTGACCGCGTTCCTCAGCGAGCAGCTCGATGCCGAATGCGCCCGCCGCTTCGGCCGTCACCTGCCGCCGCCGCTGTGGGTGCAGAAGCAGCAACTGGCGTATCGGCTCGAGGCATTCGCCGATTGGCACGTGGCGGCACTCGAGGATGGCTGGGAAGTGATGGCGACGGAGCGCAGGCTCGAGGCAGTGCTCGATGTCGATGGCGAGCCTTTTGCCATCCGCGGCCAGATCGACCGCATCGACCGCCACCGCGAGGGTCACGTGCGGATCATCGACTACAAGACCGCCGACACCGCCGTGGACCCCGACCGCGCCCACCGCGCGGCGACCATCGACGGCGAGCTGGCGTGGGTGGACCTGCAACTGCCGCTCTACACGGTGCTGGCGTCGGAGCTGGAGGTGGTGCAACAGGCCGGGCAGCTCGAGGTCGGCTACGTGAACCTGCCCAAGCAGGTCAACGAGGTTGCCTTCCACCCCGCGCCATGGCCTTCCGAGGAGATCGAGGAGGCGATCGAGACCGCCATCGAGGTCATCCGCCGCATCCGCGGGGGCGTGTTCTGGCCGCCGGTGCAGCCCCCGCCGCGCTACAGCGATGACCTGGCCGCCATCTGCCTGGACCACTGCCCCGCCACGCCGGGAGGTGTCGCATGAGCGGGACGGTGACGACCCAGGCGGTGGCGATGCCGCATTGCATGATCCGCGCTTCGGCCGGCGCGGGCAAGACCTATCGCCTGACCACCCACTACCTGGGCCTGGTGCTGGCCGGTGCCGAGCCGCCTTCGATCCTGGCCACCACCTTCACGCGCAAGGCGGCGGGTCAGATTCTCGGCCGCATCCTCAGCCGCCTGGCCGAAGCGGCCATGCAGCGCGAGAAGGCCGCGCAGCTCGCCCGCGACCTGGGGGTCGAGTCGCTGTCGATGCGCCGGTGCCGCGACATGCTGGTGAAGCTGACCGGCGAGCTGCATCGCGTGGCTGTCTCGACGCTGGACAGCTTCTTCGCCCGCCTGGCACGCAGCTTCCGGCTGGAACTGGGTCTGCCGCCGGCGGCGCAGGTGGTGGCCGCCGAGGCGCCGGCGGCGGCCGACCTTCGGCGCCGGGCCATCGAAGCGCTGTTCGCCGAAGAGCCGCCGCAGGTGCTGCTGGACCTGATGCAGCGGCTGCATCACGATTCGCGACAGCGCCGTGTCACCGATGCCGTCGAGGGCACCATCGCCGGCCTGCTCGACTTGCACGCCGAAGCGCCCGAGGCGGCGCTGTGGTTTGCCGATGAGATCGAAGGCGGCATGGATGAGGCCGACCTCAGGGCCGCCATCGAGTTCCTGCGCGGCCAGTCCCTGGAGTTGACCGACAAGCGCTTCACCAAGGCGCTGAACAACCACTGCCAGGATGCCGATGCCGGCGACTGGGGCTCGTTCTGCAGCAAGGGCCTGGCCAAGAGGATCGTTGAGGGTGCGACGACCTTTTGCAACAAGGAAATCCCTCCGCCGCTGATCGAGCAGATCGAAAGAATCATCGCCCATGGCCGGGCCGAAGTGCTCAAGCTCGAGCAGCGCCGGACGCATGCCACTTTCGAACTGCTTGACCGCTACGTGCGTCATCACGAGCGGCTGAGCCGCCGCCACCGGGTGATGCTGTTTTCCGATGTGCCGCGGGCACTTTCCACCTCGCTTGGCCGCATCGATGCGATGATGCTCGAGGACATCTACTATCGCCTCGATGGCCGCATCGGGCACCTGATGCTCGATGAGTTTCAGGACACCAGCCTCATGCAGTGGCAGGTGCTCGAGCCGCTGGCCCGCGAAATCGCCTCGCACGGCGATGTCGATGACCGGGCGCTCGGTGCCGATCGCAGCTTCTTCTGTGTCGGGGATGTCAAGCAGGCGATCTACGGCTGGCGGGGCGGGCGTGCGGAGCTGTTCGACCATGTCGAGCGTGAGCTCGGGCTGTATTCGCAGCCGCTGGATGAGAGCTGGCGATCATCGCAGATCGTGCTCGATGCGGTCAACCGCGTCTTCGGCCACCTCGAGGGCAACCCGGCCCTCGAAAAGCATCCCGAGGCGGTGGCGGCCTGGAACCGCGACTTCCGCCCGCACACGGCCGTGAAGACGGACCTGCCCGGCTACGTCGAGCTGGCCACCAGCCCGGCGCCGCCCGCTGGCAGCGCTGATGAAGCCACGCCCGACGCCGATGCTGACACGACCGAGACAGATGGAGCGATGGATGAAGACGCCTGGCACCTGGAGCACGCCGCCACGCGCATCGCCGAACTGGCCGGGCGGATGCCGGGGCTGACGTTCGGCGTGCTGGTGCCGCAGAACCGCGACGTGAGCGCGCTGATCGACCTGCTGCGGCAGCGCGGCGTGCCGGCCAGCGGTGAAGGAGGCAAGCCGCTGACCGACGATGCGGCGGTGCTGACGATGCTTTGCGCGCTGCGGCTGGCCGACCATCCCGGCGACTCGATCGCCGCCTTCCGCGTGCTGCACTCGCCCCTGGCCGCGGTGCTGGGCATGGCCGACATGCGGCCATCGACCGTGCGGCGGGTGGCCCTGGCCGTTCGAGAGGGGCTGTCGCTGCACGGGTATGCCGGGCTCATCACGGCATGGGCCCGCCGCATCGCCGCCGACTGTGACGGCCGCAACGTGCTGCGGCTGACCCAGCTTATCGAGCTGGCCGAGCAGTGGGAGGCGCTGGCCACGCCGCGGCCGGGGCAGTTCGTGGCCTTCGTCGAGGCCACGGCCGTTGAGGAACCCTCCGCCGCGCCCGTCCGCGTGATGACGATCCACAAGTCCAAGGGTCTTGAGTTCGACGTGGTGGTGCTGCCGGTGCTGGATAAGAGCATCGGCTCGATGCACAACGTCACGTTCTGCCCGTGGCGCGACGAGCCGACAGGGCCGGTGCGTGCGGTGTATCCCTCGAGCAACGCGGCGGTGCGCAGCCTCTTCGAGCCGGCGGCGCGGGCCCACGAGCAGGCCCTGGCACGGCGGGTGCAGGATGACCTGTGCGGCCTTTACGTGGCGATGACGCGAGCCCGCTACGGCCTTTACATGCTCATCCGGCCGCTGAAGCAGAACGACCAGGGCAGGACGCTCTCGCGCGGCTGGCGCAGCGCGGCTTACGACACGCTGCTTCGCCACTGCCTGTGCGAGCTGCTTGATGAGCGCTTCGACGGCGGCGAGGTGCTCTATGCCCACGGCGATGCGGCCTGGCATGAGGCGGTGGCCGGCGAGCCGCTGCCCCCGCCCCCCCCGCCCCCTCCGCCGCGGGTCCGCCGGCCGCGCGCGGCCGAGGCCGGCGGCGATGCCCGGCCCGCGACCGCGCGGCGGTCGTGGCGGCAGACCAGTCCCTCGGGGCTCGAGGGCGCCGGCCGCGTGGCCGTGGCCGACCTGCTGAGGCTCACGCCCGCCGGCGGTGCCGAGTACGGCACGGTCATGCACGCGTTCTTCCAGCAGGTCGAGTGGCTCGATGAGCAGACCGAACCGCCGGGCGAGGATGAGTTGCAGCAGGTTGCCGCCGCGATCGCGCACGAGCGGCCCGAGCAGGAAATCGAGCGGATCATCACCCGCTTCTATGAGCTTCTGAGCGATCCCACCGTGCAACAGGCCCTCGCCCCACCCGCTCAGGTGCCGGCCGATCAGACCCTCGATCTATGGCGCGAAAAGCCGTTCGCCGTACGGCTCGACGACGACCTGGTGCAGGGCTACTTCGACCGCGTGGTGGTGCGCCGCCGGGGGGGGCGTGCGGTGGGGGCATCGATCCTGGACTTCAAGACCGACAGCGTGAGCGATGACACGGTCCTCGAAGAGAAGTTGGGGTATTACCAGCCGCAGATTCGGGCCTATCGCCGCTGCCTTGCCACCATGCTGGGCCTGCCGCCGCAGCAGATCGAAGCGGCCCTTCTGTTCGTGGCCCTGCCCCGCCTGGTGGCCGTTCCATTCGGGGGTTGAGGGCCGGGGATTCGGCGGTGTCGTCCGATAATGCAGGAGTCCGGCTCCCTCCGGGGCCCTCCTCTTCCGGGAGTCACTCATGGGACTGCGCCGCACCCACGAGGATGAAAAGCGCGGCGCCGATGCGGACGCCCCACATGGAGCGCGGCCGTCCCGGCCGCTCCGGGGTCCGCAGGCCGGAATGCGGCCGAGACGGCCGCGCTCCATGCAGCCGGCTCCCGGAGGCGATTTTCACGGCAGAGGGCTGGGCGAGGGAGATATACGGGGCCCGTTCGAATCTGCTCTCACCCGCCGGCTCTCCCCCGCCCCCTGAAGCGGAGCAAGGCGTGAGGACACTCCCCCCGTGATGCGCCCCGTTTTCCCCCCGGTGTGCCGCCGGGGAGGCCGGGTTCTCTGGAGCCCCCGACGCCATACGATCCCCACCCTTGCGGCACATACGTGACCCGTGTCAGCGTTGCCTCCCATCTTGATTGCGGTTGAGGCGCTGTTAACATAATCAACAGAGGTTCTGCCGCGTGGCTGGACTGTGGGCGGTCGCGCAGACGAAAGGGAGCAATCGCTATGACACAGGGGAGTTCCCATGCTAACAAACCGCTCCAGCTCGATGCCTCCCACGAGCACGATCGGCTCATCGTCCTGACGCCGGATGATGAAGACCGCTTCGTAAGGAGATGCGGGTGGGTGGTCGAGGCCGCGAAGCTGGGCATAAGCCGCGACCTGTGGCTGCGCGAGTTGCACAGTCTGCTCACCCATGTCCGCCGCTGGGCCGAGCAGCACGCCCAGCGCATCCGGAGGTGCCTGGCGACGCAGCGCGACGCCCAGATCGCCATCCTCGTCGAGCCGGACAGCAACCACTTCGACTTCACGCTCAGTGATCTGCTGACCGAACTCGACCTCGAGTTGGCCGAGAAGTTCCAGGCATGCGCCTGTGACGTGCTTCAGGTTCCGCACAGGCCGCTGGAGGAGTTGCACGAGCTTGCCGGGAAAGGGGAGATGATCCTGATCTATGGCGACGGCTGAGCAACACAGGGCCAGGTGGCATCATAACCGGGCGTTTCTGGCTACCATCAAAGATGCTTATGCGGATTGGATGGTGGTGGTGATGTTCTACTCCGTGCTTCATGCGGTGGAGGCAGTTTTTGTGCACCACGGTATTCGGGTCCACGGCGGACATGAGGCACGAAACCAGACGTTGAAGAGGTACAATCGTTACAAGGAGATATGGCGCCATTACCGTCCCCTGTACGATGCCGCCCGTACCGCACGCTACGAAGCGGATGCCGGGGAATGGATGCCTGTCGATAAGGTCAAGGGCGAACTGGCCAAGCACTTTTACGGGCTCGAGCGGTCGGTGGCGCGGCTGCTGGGAGCGGGGAACCCTCCACCGCATTTGTGGACGTGACAATCGCTTCGTTATCTGGGCTTTTTGAGGTTCCGAGCCAAGCATCAGGCAGGCCACTTCCGTTGAATCGCGATTTCTACCCTCGAGTGTACAGGGTGTTTCACAATGATGGCCAGACCGTCACAATCAGGGGGGGGCAGTCCGGTCACGTGCCGGGTCCGATGGAGTTGGACCACGAGTAGGAATTGCCACACCCCGGTTGGCGGCGGCCGCGGGGCCACTGGCGGTGGGGCGGGGGTTGGCATAAGGTGATGGACTTGAGCGTGTGCAAGGCGCGGCATGCCCTGCGATGGCCCGCGCCGCCGTGCGATGGAGACTGTCATGACTGAAACGACCGCCCAGGAAACCACCGTAGGCCACGCCGCGCACACCCAGGCGGCAGATTCCCAGCGTGGGCTGCCGGGCCAGGGACTGAGGCCGATCAAGCTGGTGATGCTCGGGGCCGGCTCGATGTTCACCCCCCGCCTGGTGCGCGACGTGCTGGGCGTGCCGGGGCTGAGGGGCGGGGAGATTGCCCTGGTCGACATCGACCGCGAGCGGCTCGAGGTCATGCACCGGCTGATCCAGAAGCTCATCGCCGACACCGGTGCCCGGGGCTGGACCGTCACCGCCTCGCCCGACCGCACCGAGGTCATGGCCGGGGCCCACTACCTGGTCAACTGCATCGAGGTCAGCGGCGTCGAGTGCGTGGCGCTGGACAACGACATCCCGCTCAAGTACGGCATCGACCAGTGCATCGGCGACACCATCGGGCCCGGCGGCCTGTTCAAGGCGCTGCGGACGGTGCCGGTGTTCCTCGAGGTTCTGCGCGACGCCGAGCGGCTGTGCCCCGAAGCGCTGGTGCTCAACTACACCAACCCGATGAGCATCATGTGCCTGGCCGCGGGTCGCTCGAGCTGGATACCGGTGGTGGGCCTGTGCCACAGCGTACAGCTCACCAGCCACAAGCTGGCCCGCGATGCGGGCGTGCCCTTCGAGGAGTTGGCCTGGGAGTGTGCGGGCATCAACCACCTGTCGTGGTTCACCCGCCTGGAGCACCAGGGGCGCGACCTGTACCCGCTGCTGCGTGAGAAGGTCGAGCACGGCGAGGGCGAGGTCTATGAGTCCGACCCGGTCCGCTACGACATGATGCTGCATTTCGGGGCGTTCATCACCGAGTCCAGCGGCCACCTCTCCGAGTACCTGCCCTACTACCGCAAGCGCAAGGACCTGATCGAGACGTACTGCCGCGACGGCTACCGCGGCGGGTCGCGCTTCTATGCCAGCAACTGGCCCGACTGGCGCCGCGGCAACGATGAGGAGCGCCTGGCCATGCTGCGGGGCGAAAAGGAGCTCAGTTTCAAGCGGAGCTGGGAATACGCCTCCTGGATCATCGAAGCGCGGGAGAAGAACTCACCGGTCTGCATCCACGGCAACGTGATGAACCGCGCTGCCGGCGGCGACGATGGCGGCACGCTGATCACCAACCTGCCGGCCGACGGCTGCGTCGAGGTGGCGTGCATGATCGACCGCAACGGTGTGCATCCGACGCGCTACGGCAAGCTGCCGCCGCAGATGGCGGCGGTCTGCGACTGGAACATGCGCGTGTTCGACCTGGCCGCCACCGCGTGCATGGAAAGGAGCAAGGAGGCCGCCATCCACGCCCTGCTGCTGGACCCGCTCAGCGCTGCGGTCTGCTCACCGGCTGAGATCCGGCGGATGACGCTGGAGATGTTCGACGCCGAGGCCGATTTCCTGCCCGGCTACCATTGATTCTGCCGTTGCGGGGCGGACTCGAGGTCTCCCGCTCCGCCGCGCGGCGCTGCGCCGCAGCAACAGAGGCGCATGGAAGCTGAGCGATGAGCCGATCCAGCCTGAACATCGCGATGCTGGCACCGATCAGTTGGCCCGTCCCGCCGGTGGGCTACGGCCCCTGGGAGCAGGTGGTCTACAACCTCACCGAGGAACTGGTTGAGCGCGGCCACCAGGTCACGCTTTTTGCCGCGGCCGGCTCGAAGACCCGCGCCCAACTGATTCAGACCGTGCCCCACGCGTTCAATACCTGGCCGCGCCGGGAGTTGGAACGGCCCCGTCGCTACGACCAGGACAGCGGCCTGCTCGAGGGCCCGCCCGACTTGCGCATCCTCGAGCAGCAGCACGTCGCCACCTGCATGGAACACGTCCAGGGGGGCGATTTCGACGTCGTTCACTCGCATCTGCATGTGCATGCCCTGGTCTTCTCGCGCCTGATTCGGTGCCCGATGGTCAGCTCGCTGCACGGCGCGGCGTGGGTGCGGTCAATGCACCCGGTGTTCGACCGCTACCGGGACCAGCCCTTCGTCTCGCTTTCCGATGCCGAGCGCTCGCTCAAGCCCGACCTCAACTACGTGCGGACGGTGTACAACGGCGTGGACCTCGAGCAGTTCGCGTTCGAGCCGCGAAAGCAGGACTATCTGCTGTTCGCCGGCCGGCTCTCACCGGAGAAGGGCCCGGCCGAGGCCATCGCCATCGCCAGGCAGGCGGACACGCCGCTGCGCATCGCCGGCATGATCGAGCCGCAGCACCGCGACTACTACGAGCGGGAGGTGGCCCCCCACGTCGACGGCGAGCGGGTGCGTTACCTGGGCCTGCTGTCGCAGCGCGACCTTGCCGTCGAGTACCACCACGCGAAGGCGGTGCTGTTTCCCATCCACTGGTGCGAGCCGTGCAGCATGGTGGGCATCGAGGCCCAGGCCTGCGGCACGCCGATCATCGGCACCCGCTACGGCTACCTGCCCGAGCTGATCCGCGACGGCCGCACCGGCTTCCTGGCCGACACCATCGAGCAGGCCGCCGCGGCGGTCGCCCGGCTCGACGAACTCGACCCCGCCGCATGCCGCCGCAACGTGCAGGACCGCTTCAGCCGCCAGACGATGGCCGCCGGGTACGAAGAGGTCTACAGGCAACTGGCGGGGCGGTGAGGGGGCCGATGCGGGATCCCCGGGAATCGCCTGGGTGCCCGGCAACCAGTGCTGGCGGGGTCGAACGGGGGTACTGCTGGACAAGCCGCCGGTGGCACCCGGCGGGGGTGACGAGCAGGTTGGCATGCCCGGCAACAATCAGAAGAAAGCCGGCCGCGCGGGGGGGGCAGCGGCCGGCTTTGGGCGGGGGGCTGGGTTGGGGGGCCGGGGTTGCGGAGTTGCGGGGGGTTACCAGTCGCGGACGTTGACCGACCGGCCGAGTCGGCGCTTGCGGTTGAGCATGCGGCGGCCCTTGCTGGTGCGCATCCTCGCACGGAAGCCGAACTTGCGCGCCCGCTTGACGTTGCTCTTGCGCTTGGGGTAGTGGATGGTCATCACTGGGTCTCCTGTCGGTTCGCGGCCCGGCTTCGCTGCGCTGCACCGCGGAGGGCCCGCGGCCTTCGGCAGGCCGGGGGGACCTTCCAGGAACGGGGGCCTTCCGGGGGCCGGGGGTCTTCCGGGCTTCCGGGCTTCCGGGGGTCAGCGGCCGAC
>PUMS01000214.1 GCA_003551485.1 Phycisphaeraceae bacterium
ACCCGCGAATGGCCGCCCTCGAGGAGGGCCGGCTGATCGCCATCGGCGACCTGGAGGTGGGCATCAGGCGCTGGCCGTGGATGGCCTTCTGCACGGTGCTGTCGGCATCGCAGCTCGAGCAGCGTCTCGAGCGGCAACTGGCCTACCTCGAGCTGCCCACCGCACGCTGGCAGCATCAGGCCTGGTCGCCGCCGCACCTGTACCGCACGCTGCCCACAATGTGGGGGCGGCTGGGTCGCATCGGCCTGGACTTCTGGAAGGCCGGCGAGGGCGGCCCCAGCAACACCTCGTTCTTCAACCACATCGAAGCGCTCTCAGCGCCCGGTCCGGACGGGGCGCTGCCCACCGTGCGATTCCAGATGCTGCGCGAGAGCGTGCAGGAAGCGGAACTGCGAAAGGCCATCATCCGCGCCTACATGCAACTGCCCGAGGAGCAGCGCCAGCCCTACCGCGACCTGCTGGATGAACTGCGAAGCCAGGTCGGCAGCAGCGCCAACTACCTCAGCGGCCACGACCTGTCCTACGACTTCCCCGCCCACCTCGCCCGCCTCCAGCAGGCCGCGGCGGAACTGGCGGGCGCCCGGACCGACGCCACGTGGGATGCACCGCCAGACCGACGGTAGGGTGGAAAAAGGGGAGGGGTACTGATTCGAAGGTGTAGCCCGCCTGATCACGGGCTGGCGACTGGTCCGTGTTTCATCCCCCGGCCACGATCCTTTCGTAGTGCCCCACCCAGCGTTGGGCGATGTGGTCCCAGTCGTAGTGCTCGTGAACGAAGCGGCGGGCCCGTGCGCTCAGGTCGCCGCGCGATTCATCCGCCTTCATCCAACGGCGAAGGGCCGCGGCCAGTGGCTTGACCTCCGTGGGCACCGCCTCGGCGATGCCCGCCTGGACCAGCTCACGGTAGATGGCCACCTTGTCCGAGATGAGCACCGGTTTTCCCGCGGCCAGGGCCTCGGCCACGGCGACACCGAAGTTCTCGTGGTAGCTGGGCAGCACGAACAGGTCGGCATCGACCAGGGCCGCCAGCTTCTGCTCACCCTGAAGCATCCCGGTGAAGACCACACGGCCTTCAAGGCCATGACGCTCGACCAGCGCATGAAGGTCACGGGTATAACCCGGCTCGCCCGAGCCGGCGATGACCAGCGTGGCGCCGTCGGCAGCGGCCTGGGCGAACGCGGGGATGAGCAGTTCCAGCCCCTTCTTGGGATGCAGCCGGCTCATGAACAGCACCATCCTCCCATCGCCCACCCCCGGCTGGGCCTGCCGGAACCGGCCCGGGTCGGGCAGCGTCGCGAAGGGCGTCAGGTCCACGCCGTTGGGTTCGATGATGGCCGGGGCCTTGAGCCTCAGCGGGCGGGCACCTTCGCGTTCGGCGATGGCCGTAAAGTGCAGCGCTGCAGCGGCATCGAGAATACGACGCAGTTGAAGTGCCAGGTAGATGCGCTTCTTGAGCCAACCCTGTTGCATCGGCCAGGGGTCGAGCATGCCGCAGGGGCGGATCACGTACGGCCGCCGCCGCGCTGCCGCCGCCCGCCCCGCCGCGGTCTGCACCGGCATCCACAGTCCGTGGATGTGGCACACCTGCGCCCGCTCGATCGCCTGTTCGAGAACGCGCTTCAGCCGCGCCCCAGCGCCCAGCCATGCGCTGCGGGCCGGGATGATTTGCACCTCGACACCGCCCTGCCGCATCGCATCGGCCAGTTGCCGGTCCCCATCCGGTCCCCCGCAACAGACCACCTCGACCTCGAGCCCGGCGCGGCGCTGCGCTGTGGCCAGCCCGGTCAGCGCCACGGGCGGGCCGCCGAGTGAGGGATCCAGACCCGGGATGGCATGAACGACTCGCATCGACATCCAGTGTGCGGGCAGGCGAACCCGCCCCTCCACGCATCCATCGCGGCCGAGCCGCCGGCCGACGGTGCATCACGGCTCGACGACGGCGTGGCTGTTGACCCGCGATACCACCTCGTTCAGCGATACCTCTTCCTGCTCGCCGCTGTCCAGGTCCTTGAGCTGGCCGCGGCCGTTGGCAGCCTGATCATCGAGGATCAGGGCATAGCGGGCGCGCTGGGCGCTGGCTTCCTTGAGCAGTTTGCCCAGGTTCCGCGTGCTGCGGTAGCTGATGCGGGTGTGCAATCCGTGGCTGCGAAGCCCGGCCAGCACCCCCGGCAGCCGCACAGCGCCGGCTTCGCTCAGCGGCACCAGGAACACATCCGGCCGCGCGGCCAGGTGCTCTGGGATCAGCCCCTTGTCGAACAGCACCAGGGAGATCACCACGTCGCCCATCCCGAAGCCCACCGCGGGCATGCTCGGGCCGTCGAAAAGCTCGATCAGATTGTCGTACCGCCCCCCGCCGGCCACGGCCCGCATGGCGCCGGTGGCCTCGTGCACCTCGAACACCGTGCCCGTGTAGTAGGCCAGCCCGCGGACCACGCCCAGGTCGTACTCGCACCAGTCGGCGATGCCGAAGGCATGCAACTGTTCATCCAGCGCCGACAGGTCCTCGAGCTGGTGTCGGATCGCCAGGGCCTCGCGCATGGCACCGAGGTGGCCGGCGGGGTATTTCATCCGGCAGACCTCATCGAAGCGGCCCGCGGAGGCCTCATCCAGCCCCAGCGGCGCTGCGGCGGCGGCGAAGGCCTCCGGCTCCATCTTGTCCCGCCGGTCCAGCAGCTCGAAGGCATCGAGCATCCGCTCATCGGGCACGCCCAGCTTCGAAAGGATGTGCCGCACCGTCTGGCGGTGGCTGATCTTGACCCGCACGTGCGAGGCGGTCAGCCCCATCTCGCGGAAGAAGTCAACCGCGGTGAAGATCACCTCGGCGTCGGCCTGTGGCGAGTCCAGCCCGAGCATGTCGATGTTCCACTGCCAGAACTCGCGCAGTCGGCCGCGCTGGGGGTTCTCCGCCCGGCAGCAGTTGGGCGTGCAGAACCACTTGATGGGCCTTGGCAGGCTGCTGGCCCGCTCGGCGACCATGCGTGCGAGGGTGGGGGTGAACTCCGGCCGCAGCGCCAGCTCGCGTCCGCCGCGATCGCTGAAGTGGAACAGCTCACTGACGATGCCCTCGCCGCTCTTGACCCTGTAGAGGTCCAGCCGCTCGAACATCGGCCCGTCGATCTGCTCGAACCCGTTGCGTACAGAGACTTTGCGCCACTGGTCGGCCAGGTGCCGGCGCCAGGCCATCTCTTCGGGAT
>PUMS01000133.1 GCA_003551485.1 Phycisphaeraceae bacterium
GGCCGCGGGCCATGAACAGCAGCAGCGAGCCGTCGCGGTTGAGCGTGAAGCCGCCGACGGTGTGGCCGTCGAGGCACTGGGCGTGCTCGCCCGTGGCCGGGTCGTACCAGAACAGCCGGCCGGTGGGAATGTCGGTCCAGTAGACCCGCTTCTCATCCGGATGCCACAGCGGGTTCTCGCCAACGACGGTGTCGTAATCGGCCAGTACTTCCAGGTCCATGTTGCCTCCCTGTTCTGTTGCAGGGCTTGTGCGGCGGACGGCACCATGCCGAACCGCCATCCGTGCTCCTCTCCCCCTCGTCCGCCAATGGTACACCAAACGGCGCCCACCATGGGACGCCGTCGTGGACATGGGCACAGACCATACCCCTGGGATCACCCGGGCGCCACTGGTGGCATGTCCAGCAATGGCACCGACCTGCGGCATCAGCCCTGGCCGGCAGGCCGCACGTGGCACCCAACGGCCGTCGTTGGGACACAGGCAGTGCGGATTGCAAGTGGGCCGCCGATCGGTGACATTGTGGCGAGCAACGGTCGGCCCCACCCCAAGGCCGGGCCCACCCGCCCGCCATCACCACCGCCGCCGCAAGACCGGTTTCACGCAAGAGGAGCACACGATGAGCCAGAACCCACCACAGGACAACGCCGCACTGCTCGATGCCTTCGATGGCCTGCGCGTGGCGGACGTGCGCGATGGGTTGGATTGCCTGGGCTACCACGGCTATGGGTCGATGGCACCGGCCATCCAGCCGCTGTGGCGCGCGCGCGCCTGCGGCATCGCCCATACCGTGCGCTACCTGCCCTACCAGGGACCGGCCCCGCATGTCGAGCCGGAGGCTTACATGCAGTGGGCCGGCCGGTATTACGGCGAGGTCTGCCCCTACCCCTGGATCGAGCGCATCGAGGATGGCGACTTCATCGTCATCGATCAGAGCGGCGTCGATGCCGGCCTGATGGGCTCGGAGAACACCCTGAGCTGCATCCGACGCGGCGCCCGCGGGCTGGTCACCAGCGGCGGGGTGCGCGACACCGATGAGATCGTCCTCCAGCAGGTCCCCTTCTGGTCGGCGCTGATCTCGCAGTCGATGGTGCAGTGCCGTCTCCAGTTCGACGGCCAGCAGGTGCCGGTGGCCGTCGGCGGGGTGACCATCGCACCGGGCGACGTGGTGGTGGCCGATGGCGACGGTGTCATCGTCGTGCCGCGGGCGGTGGCCATGGAAGTGGCCGACCACGCCCGCGCCGAACAGCAGCGCGACAAGAAGACCCGCCGCAGCCACTACCAGGCCCTCGGCCGCACACCGGATGAGACGGTCAGCTAACCGACCACTCGTAGCGAAGTATTCTTCACGGAACTGTCGTCTCGTGCCTTGGGGTCACGTCCGCGGGCATCATGCGGTCTGCTCGCTGGCGACGATGGCATCGACCAGTGCTTCGATATTCGCCTCCGCCGCCTCGACGGTGGGCGCCAGGCCGAGCCTGTTGAGCGTGGCCGTGGTGATCGAGCCGATCGAAGCGCGTTTGATGGTCTGCAGCAGGCGGCGTTGCGCGCCCAGCATCTCGACCATGTTCATCGCCGTGCTCGAGCTGGTGAAGGTGATCCAGTCGACCCCCCCGCCCCGCAGCGCGGCCAGGACGTCTTCGGGCAGCGCATCGGGGCGGCGGGTGTGATAGATGGGCAGGTCGGTGACCTCAGCGCCGGCCTCGGTCAAGGCCTTGGGCAGGTTCGGCCTCGCGATGTCCGCCCGCAGCAGCAGGAAGCGCTTGCCCGCCGCTTCCTGGCGGGCGAGCACCTCGGCCGCGAGCGACTCGGCCACCGCGCGGCCCGGCAGCAGGTCCGGCTGCACGCACAACTGCTGCCGCAGCGCTGCGGCCGTGGCCTCGCCGATGGCCGCGATGCGCACTGCGGCCAGTTGGCGGGCATCGAGCCCCAGCGCGGCAAGCCGCTGGGCCAGCGCCGACACCGCATTGGGGCTGGTCAGCACCAGCCAGTCGAAATCGCCGATCGAGCGGACCACACCATCAACCTCGGCCCAGTCCTGCGGTGGAACCAGCTCAATGGTGGGCGCCTCGAGGACCTCCGCACCGAGTTCATCCAGCCGCCGGCGCAACTCCGAGGCCTGCTGGCGCGTCCTCGTGACGATGATGCGGCGGCCAAAGAGCGGCCGATTGGTGAAGAAATCCAGCCCCGGCGCCTCGACGCCCGCAGCCCGACCCACGACGATGATCGCCGGCGCCCCCAGACCCGCCTGCCCGCACGCCGGGCCGAGTTGCCAAAGCGTCGATCGCACCGACCGCTGGCGCACCATCGTGCCCCACTGCACGACCGCGGCGGGCGTGGCCGGATCGACCCCCTCGGCGGTGAGCGTCTTGACGATCTGCTCCAGCCGGCCCATGCCCATGTAGAAGCAGACCGTACCCCCGACGCCGATCAGCCGCGAAAGCGCCGAATAGTCGAGCCCGGTTTCATCCCGGTCCGGGTCCTCGTGGGCCGTGACGAAGGTCACGCTCGAGGCCATGCCACGGTAGGTCACCGGGACGCCCGCGCACGCCGGCGCGGCGATGCCGGCCGGGACGCCGGGCACCACCTCGCAGCGCACGCCCCGTGAGGCCAGGTAGGCCACTTCCTCCGCCCCCCGGCCGAAAAGGTAGGGGTCGCCGCCCTTGAGGCGCACCACCACCGCGTGCTGCCGGGCCTTGTCCAGGAGCACCTGGTGGATCTGATCCTGGCTGAGCTTGTGGCGGCCGGCGCGCTTGCCCACGTCGATCCGCTCGGCGTCGGCCGGGGCATGGTCCAATAACCGCGGACTGGCCAGCGCATCAAACAGAACCGCCCCCGCCTGCCGAAGCAATTGAAGGCCCCGCACCGTGAGCAGCCCCTCATCGCCGGGCCCGGCACCGACCAGATAGACGGTGCCCGGATGGGCGGGGGAGGCACGCGATGTGCTGGGTGGTGAGGATTCCAAGGGCATGACTCGGCCAGGAGCGAAGCTGACAACGATGATAGCGACCCACGGCAGCGATGAAGCGAGCAGGCGGCCGGCGGCCACACGCCGGCCCACCACCGGCCACCGTGCGGCGTTGAAGCTCGTGCGCGAACCGCGGGCCCACGAGCCCGGCGGCAGCTTCACCTTCGAACGGCGAAGCGCCCACCGCAAGCGCCTCGCGGGCAGTGCCACCGCCCTCTGCAC
>PUMS01000183.1 GCA_003551485.1 Phycisphaeraceae bacterium
GCACCCCGGCGCGCACATCGTCGATGCCCACCTGCTGCGCGATGGCCCGGGCGGTGCGTTCGTTGTCGCCGGTGATCATCACCGGCCGCAGGCCCATGGCCTTCAGTTGCGCGATGGCATCTTTGGAGTCATCCTTGAGCGTGTCGGCCACGGCGATGATGCCCGCCGCGCGGTCATCGACCATCACGAGGAAGGCCGTGCGGCCCTGGCTCTCGAACTGCTCGAGCGGTCCGGCCAGGTGGTCGATGTCGATGCCGGCTTCCCCCGCCAGGCGGGGCGTGCCCACGCGCACGAGCCGGCCGTCGACGCGGCCCTTGACCCCGCGCGCGGTGAGGGCCTCGAAGTCGCTGACGGCCGACACCTCCAGGCCGCGGGCCGCAGCGCCCTCGACCACGGCGCGGGCCAGGGGGTGTTCCGAGCCGGCCTCGACCGCCGCGGCCAGGGCCAGCACCTGCTGCTCATCGAAGCCTTCGGCGGCGTGGACATCGGTCAGCTCGGGCTTGCCGCGGGTGATGGTGCCGGTCTTGTCCAGGACAATGGTGCGGACGTTCCTGAACGTCTGGATCGCCTCGCCCGAGCGCAGCAGCACGCCGCGCTCAGCGCCCAGGCCCGAGCCGACCATCAGCGCGGTGGGCGTGGCCAGGCCCAGGGCGCAGGGGCAGGCGATGACCAGCACGGCGATGGCCGCCAGCGTGGCCAGCAGGATGGGCGTCAGCGCCGGGTCCACCCACGGCAGGAAGGTGGCACCCCAGTCCAGGATCGGGCTCAGCGGCTCGGCGAACAGAAGCCACATGATGAAGCTGGCCAGCGCGATGACGATCACCGCGGGCACGAAGTAGCTGGTCACGCGGTCGGCCAGTTCCTGGATGGGCACCTGCGAGCTCTGTGCTTCCTGCACCAGGCGAATGACCTGTGCCAGGAAGGTGTCTTTGCCCACGCGGGTGGCGCGGACCTTGAGCATCCCCTGGCTGTTGATCGTGGCGCCCAGCACCTGATCGCCCGGCCCCTTCTCGACCGGCACCGATTCGCCGGTGGCGATGCTTTCATCGACGTGGCTCTGACCCTCGATCACCTCGCCATCGGTGGGAATCTTCTGGCCCGGGCGCACGAGCATGACATCACCGACCTCGAGCTGATGCACCGGCAGCTCGACCGTTTCGCCATCGCGCTCGACCATGGCCGTCTTCGCCCCGAGGGTGAGCAGCCGGCGGATGGCCTGCGAGGCACGGCCCTTGGAGCGGGCCTCGAGGTAGCGGCCGACCAGGTGGAAGGTCATGATCGTGGCCGCCATCTCGATGAACGAGACCATGGGGTAGACAAAGCCGATCAGGCCGATCAGGTACGGCGGCAGGCTGCCCATGCTGATCAGCACATCCATGTTCGCCGTGCGGTTGGTCAGCGACCGCCAGGCCGACAGGTGCGTGTCGCGGCCGGTGATGAACACCACGGGAAACGCCAGCACCGCGATGATGGCCAGGTACAGCAGCCCCGGCAGCTCCCACCAGAACATGTGCGCGGCCATGAGAATCATGATGATCGCGGTGGGAACGGCCGCGAACGTCATCATCCGCAGGGCGCGATCGACGTAGCGCTGCTCGCGCTCGGCGTCATCCTCACCCTCGGCCTCGTCGGCCTCGGTGAACAGTTGATCGACCTCGTAGCCGCCGCGCTCGACGGCGGCCTTGAGCTGCCCCGGCTCGCTGCGCTGCGGATCAAAGCGCACACGCACGCGGTGGCTGGCGATGTCGGTGGTGATCTGGCCAATGCCCTCCAGCCGCTCCAGTGACCGGCGCACAAGCCCCGCGCAGTGGCCGCTGCCCATGCCCGGCACGATGAGCGTGGCTTCCGCGGTGGCGTTGGGGCGCTTCTCGGGCTCGGGGTGATCCGCGCTGCGGCGGTCGTGTTCCGAGGCGGTCTCGGCGGCGCCCTCATCGTGGCAGTGGTCGTGATCGTGAGGGGTCATGATCGGGCTCCACAGGTCGTTTGGAGTACAGCCGCTCCCCGTTCACGGCGATGGTCCGTGCGTGCGCGGTACTACAATGTGCGCTGCGGCCCGCCTCCATGGTGACGGGTAAAGGCATCACGGGGTTCCACTCCTGACAGATACGCCACGTACCGGTCGGGATCGGCCTCGAACCAGTCCCGGCAGTCCCTCGTGCAGAAGTGATAGGTCCGACCGCGATGCCGGCTCTGTGCAGGGGCGGTGGCGGGGTCAATGTGCATCAGGCACACCGCATCCACTACCGTGTTGTCGCCAGCTGGATGTGGCATCGTGGGTTCCTTTCCACTGTGGGTTACCAGAAAACCCCCGCTTCCTCTACTGAGAACGCTGCCAGAGCCGCCGGCGGTTCAATGGGCCTGCGGCTGTCCTTGCTACCGGGGCCGCGGTCGCGTCGGCAGTCGGGTTGTCGCTGCGGGGACGTCGGCGGAATCGGTTTTTCACGGTGAACACGCCGTTGAGCGAATCGGAACGGGTCACCACGTGGCGCAGCGCCAACCGGATGGGGCCGCGTGGCCGCGAGGTGTGGCGGGCGAAGATGATGCGATGCTACGCTGGGGCAGCACCGTCCGCCGCCCCGGCCGCCCGGCGAAGGCCCCGGCGGTGGCGCAAGATCAGGAAAGCGGTATCCGCCACGGACTTGCTCCCGGTGACGGGGCAGGCGGAGGGTTCGGCGGTTTCTCAGGCGGTGCGTCGGAGGGGGGCGTTGCACTGATGCGACAGGAGGACCTGCTGGTAGGCGGTGAAGTCCATGCCGGTGAAGATGCGGGCCATGTCCGGGTCGAACTGCCGGCCGGCGCAGGTGGCGACCTCCTCGAGCACGGCTTCGCAGTCGATGGCGCGGCGGTAGGCGCGGTTGGAGCTCATGGCGTCGAAGGCATCGGCCAGGCCCAGCAGCCGGCCGTAAAGGGGGATGTCTGCGCCACGCAGGCCGTGGGGGTAGCCGCGGCCATCCCATCGCTCGTGATGGTGGAGCACTCCGGGAATCAGGTCGCGCATCTGCGGGATATCGCCGAGGATGCGGGCGCCGATCTCGGGATGACGCTTGATGATCTCGAATTCCTCGCCGCTGAGCGGGCCGGGTTTGCTCAGCACCGCCTCGGGCACACCGATCTTGCCCACGTCATGAACCAGGCCGGCGAGGTAGATGCGGTCGGCGGTGGCCGCATCCAGGCCGCA
>PUMS01000482.1 GCA_003551485.1 Phycisphaeraceae bacterium
AACAGATGGTTCTTGTCCAGCACGTTGTGCCGCGGCATCGCCATGGCGATCACCGGGCCGATGATGCACAGCACGCACGCGCTGAGGGTCAGCCAGTAGAGCACACCGCCGAACACGCGACGGGGGCGCGCCGCATCACCTGGAACTCGAGTGTCAGATGACGAAGTCATAGCCCGGTGCCTCCGCTTCCTTACGCTCGCGGCGGACCGCGCGAAGGCCCGCCGTCACCACCGCGGCGAACACCGCCAGTGTTACCAGCCCCGTCACCCAGATCGGCGGCCAGGGCAGCACGCCGAAGTCATCCAGCCCGCGCATGGCCAGCCCGTAGCACGAGAGCGTCATGAACCCCAGCAGCATATAGCGCACGAACGTCGAGCGCATGTGGATCAGCAACTGCGCCCCCACGATGCCGCCGAACACCTGCCCCACGAGCCACGGCGCAGCGAACAGGGGGATGATCGCGCCGGCGTGGATGTAGGGCCACACGGCGATGCTGTTGCCCACACCCAGCAGCACGCCGCTGTTGGCCGCGGCGACCTTCAGCGGCACCCCCATGATCAGGTTCTGCGCCGGCACGATGGCCCAGCCGGCGCCCAGGCCGTAGAAGCCGGCCAGCACGCCCACGGCCACCCCCGCCAGGATCATCCACCCGCCGCGCCGAAGCGTGTAGTACACCGTGCGGCGCAGCGACGGCTCGAAATAGGCCTGACGCAGCTTCAGCGCGGCGGTGAAGCGGTCGGCATGGCGCACGTCGGGAAAGTCGATCTTGCGGCCGCCGCTGGCCAAGTAGATCACCAGTAGCAGCAGCAGCACGCCCAGCGACAGGCGCACGAAGCCCTCGCCCGCGGGGCCGGTCACCTGCGCCAGGTGAATCGCGGCGTGCGACCCCAGGATCGCCCCAACACCCAGGGCCAGACTGATAAAGGCGCACAGGCGGAAGTTGGCCAGCCCGCTTCGCATGAACGGCCCGGCCGAGATCAGCCCGCTGAACATCGCCAGGATCAGCCCCGTGCCGCGCACAATCAGGCTGTCCACCGGCGTGAAGGCCAGCATGAAGGGGGTGAACAACACCCCCCCGCCGATGCCGCTGAGCACCGCCACCACGGCAATGATGAAGCTGATCAGAAAGAACCCGAACACCCAGCCCCAGATCACCAGCCCGGGCATGGCGTCTTCGGGCACGGTGGTGGCGGCCCCGATCAATGCCATGGCCCCGTAGCCCAGGACGATGAGGACCGTCAGGATATGGATTTCCAGCCAGGGCGAGCGGAGTGCGGCCTTCATCGGTGCGTCATGCCCCTGCTCCCAGGTCATCGGGTGTGTCGTGGTCAGCAGCGGCCGCCAACAGGCCGGCCACCGGGACAGCGAGCATAGCGATGAAGCCCAGCGCCTTCCACATGGCGCCATCGGGTGGAAAAGCAGGGGCCGCAGGCGCCGCGGCCGGATGGCCCCACATCCATCGCAGCCCGCCGGCTGATCGCCAGCCGGTGCCTCTGGGAGTCGCTTATAGGGCTGCGCCCCACCCACGAGCATGAGAATGTTCCGTGCCGGGGGCGGGCCTCTTTCTCCCCTCTCCCCCCAAGAGAGGGGCCGGGGGTGAGGGCGGATTCGGACCGGCCCCGCGAGTCTCCCCTCACCCCAGCCCTCTCCCGGTGGGAGAGGGAGCCGGATTTTCAGCGCAGAGGTGGTATTCACTGGTGGACAAGCCACCAGTAGCACCCGGTGCGCCCACGCCCCGGCACTGTCGTTGCCCGTCTCAGCGGTTGCCTTCGCCGGTGAGGTCCTGCCAGGTCTGGAACACCGCCTCGGCATTCTCCAGGCGCGTGTCCGGGCCAAGCTCGAACTGGGCGATCACGCCGCCTTCGGGCCGGTGGAGGTTGGCCACCACGCGCTTCACCGCCGCGCGGGCCTCATCCACCGTGCCGTGAGGCAGCACGTGCTGGCGGTCGATCTCGCCCCAGAAGCAGATGCGGCCGGCGAAGCGTCGGCCGAGCTGCTCGATGTCCATGCAGAAGAGCTGGCTGTTGATCGCATCCACGCCGATCTCGATCAGGTCCTCGAGAATCTCGGTGATGTGGCCGTCGCTGTGCATGAAGAACTTCTTGCCCGACTCATGGGCCACCGCGGCGTAGGCGGCGTAGCGCGGCTTGAAGATGCGCCGCCACGCGTCGGGAGAGATCAGCATCGACTGCTGGCCGCCCCAGTCGTCCATCAGCACCAGGGCGTCGACGTGGGTGCGGGCCCAGACCTTGTACTGCCGCAGGTAGAAGTCATCGACCCGCTCGAGCAGGTCGAAGAACCCGGCGGACTGCTCGGCGATGTCCATCAGCAGGTTTTCGCTGCCGCGCAGAAACTGCATCCGCTCGAACAGCCGGCCCCAGCCGCTGGCGAAGGTGAACCGGTCGGTGCGGGCGCAGAAGGCATTGGCCTGCTCGATGTCGACCTCGAGCAGTTCCTCAGGCGGCTGGACGGCATTGAGGTCGTCCAGGTCCTCCACAAGCGGCTGCTTGACCTCGCCGTGTACGCCGGGGATGAGGTTCTCGAACACGCACCCCCAGTCATCGGTGGCCTGGCCCGGCTCGTAGGGGTTGCCCTTGGCCCGCCGCGGCGCGGGCCGGCCGCCCTGGGTCTGGGCAAAGTCGGTGGGCCATCGCCGGCAGAAGGCATCGATGGCCTCATCCCCGTGGCTCAGCCGCGCCCCGGGCAGCATCCACAGGTCGCGCGGCACGCGGTCGGGGCCGGTCCCGTCGATGGCGGCATGGACGCGCTGTCGGGGCGTCATCATGGGGCAATCCTCCGTGCGGCGGGCATCCGGAAGAGGCCATTCTACCAGCTTCGCGTCACGAGGGATGACAGCGGCGACGGCGACAGCGCGTGCGGCGAATCTTCCGGGCATCGGGGTAGTGTGGGCAGAGCGCCTGCACGTGATGCGGCTTACAGGGCGAAGAGGCTGCCCTGGGTGATGGCGCGGATGGCCATGGGGCCCAGGGCGACGATGACCACGGCGATGAGGATCAGCATCGAGGGCACCAGGATGCGAAGCGAGGCCGAAGCCGACAGCTTCTCGGCACGCACGCTGCGGTGCTGGCGCATCATGGCCGACTGGGTCTTGAGGATCACCGACAGCGGCGTGCCCAGCGCCTCGGACTGGTTGATCGCCCCCACCACCGAGC
>PUMS01000082.1 GCA_003551485.1 Phycisphaeraceae bacterium
CTGCCCCGCCGCGAGCGCATCCGAGAGATCGGCCGCGCGGCCTGGGAGCGGACGCGTTCGCACTACGGTCCGGCAATTTATCAGAAACAACTGATGGATATCTACGAATCGGTGTTGACAGAAGGCTGATCGGGGGTTTCTTCCCACTTGCCGCGACACCCCACTTCAGGTCTCTGACTTTCAGGTTCCGTTGATGCCGCAGCCCTCCTGCCCGTCAAGCCGATCCGCCGATGCCGGGCCTGACGGCCTGACGGAAGTGCTGCTCTGCCAGCGGTTTCTGCCCGAGCACGGCGGGTCGATCCGGTGGATGTACGAGGTTTACCGCCGCTGGCCGCAGGTGGTGGAGGTGGTCACCCATGACTACGACAACGCCCCACGCGGAACCGCCATGGCGCAGGCGCCCGCACATCCAACATCGGGCGATGTCGTTGCCGATGAGAACCTGATCCTCGACCGTCGCGATATCTTCATGGGTGACTGGGGCCTGGACCGGCCGGGCCAACTCGTGCGCTACTGGCGGATGATGCGGGCGGTGGCCGAGCGGCTGAAGCGCGGCGGACGGGTGCGTGTACATTGCATCCACGCGGTGCCGGAGGCGGTGAGCCTCCTGCCGCTGAAGGCTTTATACCGCAAGAGGTTGTCGATCATCTGCTACGCCCACGGCGAGGAGATCACCGCCTGCCAGTCCAGCCGCCAACTCACCTGGCTGATGCGAAGGGCCCACCGCGGCATCGACCTGATGCTGGCCAACAGCCGCTATACCCGCGACCTGGCGGCGAAGTACATCGACCCGGCGCGCCTGGCGATCGTGCATCCGGGCGTCGACCTGCCCGCCTTCGAGCCGGCGGCGCGGCTGGGGCGGCAGTGGCGGGCCCAGATGGGACTGGGCGAGCGGCCCGTGGTGCTGACGGTGGGGCGGCTGGACCCGCGGAAGAACCAGATGGCGGTGATCGAGGCCATGGCGCGGCTGGGTGACCGATTCGGCGATGCGGTCTATATTGTGGCGGGCGATGGTCGCCATCGCCCGGCCCTGGAGCGCCGCGCGGCGGAGTTGGGGTTGGGCGAGCGGGTGCGGTTCACGGGCATGGTGGATGGGCAGATGAAGCTGGCACTCTACGGCGCCTGTGATGTCTTTGCGATGCCGGCGGTTCAGGATGGCACCGATGTCGAGGGCTTCGGCATGGTGTTTCTCGAAGCCGCCGCGTGCGGCAAGCCCTCGCTGGCCGGCGCCAGCGGCGGCCAGCCCGACGCCGTGCGGGACGGCCGCACCGGCCTGGTGGTCGACGGCGCCGATCTGGATGCGGTTACGGCCGCCCTGGCGCGGCTGCTGGGCGATCGGCCCTGGCGAACTGCCCTGGGCGAGGCCGCGTATGCATGGGCCAGCGGCCTGGACTGGCCCCGCGTGGTTCAGCGGACGGTGGAACTGACCGAAATGACCGAAGTTGGCCTTCCAAGGGAGAAAGGCGATCGGGCCGGATACGCGCGGCCGGATCACCACGGCTGAATGCTTGGCTTCATCTTCGTCAAGACGTTGACCGCGATCGGCCTGTTCGGCGGCTGGTTTTATCCTTTCGTCGGGCTGATGATCTATTACGCCTTTGCGATCCTCAGACCGATTTCCCTCTGGCACTGGGCGCCGTGGCACGCCACCTTCCGCAATCACTCGGAACTGGTGGCGATCCCCACCCTGGTCGGCTGGGCGATCAGTGGATTCGGTCAGTGGGACCACCTGCGCTACATCCGTATTCCCCTGTTGGGGTTTCTGCTGTTTCTGGCAGCCGGCACGCTGGCCACGGTACAGTTCGCCATCGACCGGGACCTGGCGTGGCACCACCTGCAGCTCCAGTTCAAGATCGGCATCATGATGCTGGTGATGCTGACGCTGGTCACCAGCCCGAAGAAGCTTCAATGGTTCGCATGGCTGATCGTCGTATCGCTGGGTTACCTGGCTTACAACCTCAACTACCAGTACGTGCAGAACCCCGGCTTCGCCTGGGGCCTCTACTGGCGCGGGTTCGGCGGGGTCGATAACAACGGTCTGGCGATGATCATGCTCGCCGGTGTTCCGCTGGCCTTCTTCATGGCGGTTTGGACGCGGTATCTGTGGGCCAAGGCGCTGTGCGGCATCGCCGCGCTGCTGATGATCCACGTGATCCTGTTCAGCTACTCGCGCGGCGGGATGCTGGGCCTGGTGCTGACGGGTTTTGCATTGACCGTCTTCTCGGTGATCTGGCTGCCGCGGAAATTCCTCACGATTCTGGCGCTGGTGATCGTGATCGCATTGACGCTCGAAATGGCCGGTGATGAAGTGCGCCAGCACTTCAGTACCATATTTGTCGAAGAAGAGGAACGCGATGCCTCGGCGGCCAGCCGCTTCGATACGTGGGCCGGAGGGTGGGCGGCCATGGTCGACAACCCGCTTGGTCTGGGCCCGCGCAACTTCAACCGGGTCAGCCACCATTACGGCCTGACATGGAACAAGAGCGTACACAACCTCTTCCTCCAGGTCGGCGCCGACTACGGCTTCGCGGGCATGATCGGACTGATGACCTTCTACTTCGGAACCGCATTCCAGTGCTACTTCATGTCGCGATCGCGCGTGGCGCGGCGCATGAAGTGGCCGGTGTATTTCGGGCAGGGGGTAGCGATGTCACTTGCCGGCTTCCTGGTCTGCAGCACCTTCATCGGAATGGAAGCGGTCGAGATCGGCTATATCGTCGCCATGCTCGGCCTGGGCACGGTCGCCTACGTGCGCAAGGTCGAGGCCCTGGAGCCGCCGCCGCAATCGGTCCTGCCCGAAATGGAACAGGTGCCCACACCGGAGCAGATGCAGGAGATGCTGATGGAATCGTATTCGCGGGGCTGACACGCCACGGCGGGATCACCTGCGCCCGGAAGGTCTGCAGCAGACGCGTGCACCGGCGGCAGTGGTGCATCCAACGCACCGGCGTTTTTTCAGGTGCCATGTGCCGTATGCGATTGCATGCCGGAGAATCATGGAATGGGCATGGAACGGCCTCAGGACCCGGAAAGCAGGGTCTCGCAGCACGGCGCGGCTGCGAGGCGGCGGTCGCGCCGCTGGCGCCGCCACCGCCCGCCGCTGTGGCGTATCCTGACCGCTCCCTTTCGCGTGCTGCCTGACTTTCTCGTCATCGGCGCACAGAAAGGTGGA
>PUMS01000186.1 GCA_003551485.1 Phycisphaeraceae bacterium
CCCGGAACCCCCGGAAGTACCCCCACCCCCGGAACCCACGCCTCTGCAAACAGCCCCGCAAGCAGCGCCGCAACGCCCGGCAGTTCGACCACGCCCACGGACATGACCGCGACCGCGACCGTCGACACCGACGATGCGGTGCAGGCCGTGGAGGGGCAGGACGATGATGCGGGCGCTGCCGGCACCACGCCGGCCAGGGACACCACGCCGCACACGTCGCACACGACGGCCACGACTGCCGCGGCCTCGAGTGCAACCACAACCCCCTCGACCCTCAACGCCTCGGCACATGGCCACCAGGGCGATCCCGTGACCGATGTGCGGCGGCGGATGGCGGCTGAGCTTCGCCGCGTCGATGCCATCCGGGCCCTGTGCAATGGCAAGCACCCCACCATCGAGGCCAGGGCCATCGAGGAGGGCTGGGATGAGACGCACACCGAGCTGCACCTGCTGCGCGCCTCAAGGCCGCAGGTGCCGGCAGCAACGAGCCGATCCGGCAATGCCAACTTCCGGGGGCCGCAGGTCTTCGAGGCTGTGGCGCTCATGGCTGCGGGCTGTCCGACCAGCCGGCTCGAGGCCGCCTACGCCGGGCCCGTGCTCGAGGCCGCACACAGGCTGCGGGGTGTGGGCATCCAGGAGTTCTGCGAGCTGGCCTGCGGCCGCACGCTGCCGCGATTCCGGAGCGATGCCGGTGGCTGGCTCCAGGCCGCCTTCTCCACCGCATCGCTGCCCGGCATCCTCTCCAACATCGCCAACAAGATGCTGCTGGAGGGCTACAACTACGTCGAGAACGCCTGGCGAAGCGTCGTGCGGATCGCCAGCGTCAACGACTTCAAGGAGCACACCCGCTACCGCATGACCGGGGCGTTCACCTTCGAGCAGGTCGGCCCCGACGGTGAGCTCAAGCACGGCAAGCTCGATGAGCAGAAGTTCGTCCAGAAGGCCGAGACCCACGGCATCATGTTCTCGCTGACGCGCCAGATGATCATCAACGATGACATGGGCGCGTTCACCGACATCCCGCGCCAGATCGGCATGGGGGCCGGTGAGAGCATCACCGATGCGGTCTGGAGCCGGTGGCTGAGCAACCCCGAGCAACCCGACGGCCAGCCCTTCTTCTCCGTGGCGCACAAGAACTACGCCGCGGGTGTGGACACCGCGCTGACCATCGACGGGCTGACCGCCGCCGAGGTCCTCTTCGCCGAGCAGACCAAGCCCAACGGCCGGCCGCTGGGCATCCCCGCCAGCATCCTGCTGGTGCCCACCGCGCTGAAGGTGCCCGCCGCGCTGCTGATGACCAGCATGCAGGTCAACGAGACGACCACGACCAACAAGCCCAAGCCCGCCAGCAACCCGCACGTGGGCAAGTTCGACGTGGTCAGCTCATCCTACCTGTCCAACGCCAGCTTCACGGGCGCTTCGGCCAGGGCCTGGTACCTGCTGGCCGATCCCAACCGGCTGCCGGGCATCGAGGTCGCCTTCCTCAACGGTGTGGACCGGCCCACCGTCGAGCGGGCCGATGCCGACTTCAACCGCCTGGGCGTGCAGTTCCGCGGCTTCATCGACTTCGGTGTCCGCGAGCAGGACTTCCGCGCGGCGGCCAAGTTCAAGGGCGAGGCGTAAGCCTACCCTCCCAATCGACCGTTCGATCCCGCCTGACACGCACTCTGCGGTCCAATCAGGAGTAACCACTCATGCCCAAGGCACGATTCATTCACGATGGCGATGCCATCGACCACACGCCCGCCACCGACATCAGCGCCGGTGATGTGGTGGTCCAGAACGACCTCGTCGGCATCGCCAAGCTCGATATCCCCGCCGGGGCGCTGGGCGCGCTGGCGGTCACCGGCGTCTTCGACGTCGCCAAGGCCGCCGGCAGTGCCATCAACGCCGGGGTCAACATCTACTGGCACACCGCCACACAGATCGCCAACACCACCGCCTCCGACGGCAAGCTCATGGGCCGGTCCATCCGCGCCGCCGCCGAGAACGACACCACCGTCCGCGTCCGACTCAACCAATAACCCCCCCGGAAGTTCCCCCGCCCCCCTCACGTTGTGGGTGGCCCGCACCGAGGAAGGCAACGTGGATGACATGCTCCGCCGCGGCATTGACTGGCTCCACCGCATGCAGCACAGCCACTGTGCTTCGCCGGTCGAGTACCACCGCGACGGCACCGTCCACACGGTGCGGGCCACCCGGGGCCAGACCGACTACCAGCTGGCCACCGAGGCCGGGCTCAACATCGGCGGCCACGTGTGGGACTTCCTCATCCTGGCCGATGAGCTGGCGGGCGCTCTGGCGAGTGACGCCGAGCCTGAGCCGGGCGACATCATCGACGCCGATGGTGTCCGCTACGAGGTCATGGCACTTGGCGATGACATCCGCGGGTGGCGCTGGAGTGATCCTTACCGCACCACCTACCGCATCCACACCCGGCAGATCGGAGTCAGCCCATGAGCGGCAGGATGGCCTGCACCTCGACCGATCACGCTGCACTGGAGCGCCGCCTCGGGGCCATCGAGACCAAGCTCGACCGGCTCGATGAGGCCATCCGCGGCACACCCGCCAACGGTACCCGGCCCGGCATCCTCACCCGCCTCGACCGGCTCGAACAGACCGAGCACGGCCGCAGCCGACTGCTGTGGGTGATCCTGGGCGCAGCCGGCACACTCGCCGTCACCGCCGCATGGCAGCACCTGTTTGGAGCATGATGCGATGGTCCTGAGCCTCGATATCGCCGATGCCGTCACCGCCGAACTGGCCGCTGCGCCGGCGGGCGTGTTCAACCTCGACTTTACGCCCGTCCGCCGCGTGCTGCCCAGCTTCGACCTGGCCGAGCTGGCCGAGCTGCAGGTCAGCATCGTCCCACGCAGCGCCCAGACCACCGGCGCATCGCGGAGCCTCGCCCAGCACGACATCCAGATCGATATCGGCATCCAGCAGAAGCTGCCCGCCGGCTCCAAGCAGCCCGATGCCGATGTGGCTCCGCTGCTGGAACTGGTCGAGCGGATCGGCATGTACCTGCAGCGAAGGCCACTGGCCAACCTGCCCTGGGCCGTGTGGGTCCGCAGCGCCAATGACCCCCTCTACGCACCGGAACACCTCACCGAGCAGCGGGTGTTCACCAGCGTGCTCACGCTCACCTACAGGGCGCTCCAGTGAACA
>PUMS01000199.1 GCA_003551485.1 Phycisphaeraceae bacterium
GACGATGGCCGGGTCGAATCGCGCTCGACCGAGCCGGGCCTCAGTTGGGGCGTGGAGACGCCGCTGCCGCCCGGTGACTGGGCCGAGGTGGACTTCGATGACCGCGGCTGGTGGCGGGTCGTGGGCCCCGACGATGATCGCCGCCGCGGCCAGGACCGCCGCGATGTCGGTCAGGTTTTCCTGCGCTTGCGCTTCGAGGTGGATGAGCCTGAAGCGGTGCGCGGGCTGCTGCTTTCGATGACGTTTCGCGGCGGGGCGGCGGTGTATCTCAACGGCCGCGAGGTCGCCCGCTCGCACCTGCCCGACGGGCCGCTGACGGCGAAGACGCTGGCCAAGGACTACCCCGAGGCGGCGTTCGCGCAAGTCGAGCGAGGCGATGAGGCCGCGGCGGAGGCACGCGAGGCGGTCCGGCAACGGCGGATGGATGGTGTCGATCTTCCAGCCTCAGCGCTGCGGCATGGTGTCAACGTGCTGGCGGTGCGGCTGCATCGGGCCCCGTATCCGGGCGAGGCGTTGGAGCGGGGCTCGGGCCTGGATGTCGGCTGGCCGACCGTGGGGCTGCTCGGCCTTCAACTGTTCGCCGATCCTGCCGGGTCCGTGCGGCCCAACACCGCCCGTTCGCACCCGCCCGGCGTGCGGGCGTGGACGGCCGAGACGATCGAGGATGTGGGCACCGGGCAGCGCTGGGGCGATCCGGTCGAGGGCATCCGGCCGATCCGCTTGGTCGCCCCGCGCGGGGCGACGGTGTCGGGCCAGGCGGTGGTCTCCAGCGACTCGAAGGTGAGCGGGGTGCGCGCCCGCATCACCGGCCTGCCGGATGACATCGGCGCGCGCATCCGTTACCCGGCCACCACCACGGCCGAGGCGCCCTTCGAGGCCCCGCGGTTCGATGTGCTGCTCGATGAGCCGGCCACGGATGGCCGCGTGCAGCCGGTGTGGCTGACCTTGACCATCCCGCCCGATGCCGAGCCGGGCCGCCATACGGCCACGCTCGAGGTCGAGGCCGATGGCCTGGCCTCGCCGGCACAGGTGCCGGTGGAGTTGAAGGTGCATCCGTGGCGCTGCCCCGAGCCGCGCCGCTGGAGCAGCTTCGTCAGCCTCAACCACTCGCCCCACGCCGTGGCCTGGCATTACGGGGTGGAGATGTGGTCCGGTCGGCACATCGAACTGCTGCGGCCGTCACTGGAACTGATGGGCAAGCTGGGCAACGATGTGGTTTTCATCGACGTGATCCACCCGACGTTCTTCGCCAACGAGCACGGCATCATCGTCTTCCGCCGCGATGGAGACGGCCATGAGCCGGACTTCCGCTTCTTCGACCGTTTCCTGGACGCCTACGGCGAGCACGTGGGCCGGCCGCGGCGGATCATCCTCTCCGTGTGGGAACCGCACCTGGCCGATGACCCGCAGATGGCGCATCGCGACCGGTCGCCCGGCGCGTGGCGCCGGCGGCTGGATTACCTGCCCGATGAGGCGCCGGGGACGGTCACACTGACGCGGATCGGCGATGATGGCACGCTCGAGCACTTTGCGCATCCGATGCACGGCAGTGAGGGCTCAGCGCCCCTGTGGCGTGCCACGCTCGAGGGCGTTCGCCGGCGGGTGCTCGAGCGCGGCTGGGATGAGCGGAGCATCCTGCTGGGCATGGCCCACGACGTGCTGCCCGACGAGCGGACGGTCGAGTTCTTCCACCAGATCGCCCCCTTCGCCCGCTGGGCCATCTTCACCCACGGGCGCGGCCATCCGCCGATCCGCGATGGCAAGATCAACATCCGGGGCATCGAGGTGGGCCTCCAGGAGTATCCCTACGGGCAGATCGGCCGGCGAACCCGCGGGCCCGGCCTGGGATGGGTCAGCGACACCATCCATGGCGGCTGGGTGGATGATCCTTACGATGCGCTGACCCTCTGGTGCGGCCGCAACCACCTTCGCCGCTACAGCCCGCTGGAGCATTTCCGCAATTACGGTGACACGATGGTCGCCGGCCGCTCTGCCGGCTTCGCCCGGCTGGGTATCGACCTGTGGCCGGTTCGCCGGCCCGGCGATGACCTCGAGGCGCCGCCGTCGCGCCCGGTGCATGGTGTGGGCGGCTACTCGCGGCTGTACCGCGACAACCCACGGTCGATCGCGATGCCCGGCCCCGAGGGGGCCGTGCCCACCACCCGCTTCGAGATGCTGCGAGAGAGCCTTCAGGAGGCCGAGGCCCGCATCTTCATCGAGCGCATCCTCATGGACGAGGACAAGACCCAGCGCATCGACCCGCAACTGATCGAGCGCTTCGAACAACTGTCGCAACACCGCCGCGCCTACCGCCTCAGCGGCGGCTACCGCACACTGTGGCTCGGCCCGGCCTGGATGGACCGCACCGATGCCCTGTTCGACCTCGCCGGCCATTTCGAAGCGGCGCTGCGCGAGGAGCAACCGTAAGGCCCGTGAGGCCGGCTCACGATCGTAACAACCACTGTGAAAGGAACTGGTCATGCCTGATGCGAAACGGTTTGAGTCGTTCATGATGAGGTCGCAGGCACTTCTGGCGGCGATCGCCGCCCTGCTGCTTGTGCCGCCGGCGGCGGAGGGCTCGACCCGGGACGTCGGTGGCGAGGTGGTGTCGGTGGGCGAGTTGCAGGACGATGGCTCGCGCCGGTTCACCATCCGTGCCAACTACTTCGGCAACTACACGCCGCGCGGCCAGCCGGGGCTGGAGTGGACGACGCGAGTGGGCCTGCCGTTCTCGGCCACGCTGCTCAACGGCGAGCCGATCGACACGCGGCATTTTGCCCGGGCGATCCGGCCGGGGATGTGGGGGCATGCGTACGAGCGGGCGCAGCTCAGCTTCTACAGCCTTCCCGACTTCGAGTCGGGCGAGGTGATCGACCACGATCCGGACAACCGCCGCTTCACCCTGCGCATCCACATCACCCATCACGGCCACAACCTTCGCGACCTTGACGATGGCAAGGGCGGCAACCCGCCGCGCGAAGAGACCTTCAGCTACGATGCGGACACCGCCTTCCGCATCGAGGACAAGGATGCCACCGCGGCCGAAGCGCTGAAGGAGGGCCACTGGCTGCAGGTGCATCCGCCCCGCAAGCAGACGGTGGACGTTCGCACGCCCGAGGCGGCGTTCGATCCGGACCTGCTGCGGCCGTACTGGATCGGCGGCCGCC
>PUMS01000339.1 GCA_003551485.1 Phycisphaeraceae bacterium
GCCCTCTCCCGGAGGGAGAGGGAGCAAGAGGCATCCCGCGGCATGTGTCACGCAGCCAGTGGCACCCAACGGCCCGGCGGTTTGTCGCTGTCAGCTTTCGGTCAGCTCGCGGGCTTGCTCGAGGTCGGCATCGTCGAGCAGGCGCTCGCCCGCGGCGGCGTTGGCCTGGGCCTGTTGCGAGGACTTGGCGCCGGGGATGGCCACCGTCACCGCCGGGTGCGACAGGACGAACCGCAGCGCCGCCTGCGCCAGGGTCTGGCCCGGCTTCTCGAGGAAGCGCAGCTTCTCGACGGTGGCAAGCTGGGCGAGGAACCTTTCCCGACCCGCGCCCTCGTTCCACTTCTGGCGCACCGAGTCGGTGAACTGCGTGTTCGCATCGAACTTGCCCGCGAGCAGGCCCTGGGCCAGCGGGCCGCGGATGATCGTGGCCACCTCGTGCTGCTGGCACCAGGGCAGCAGGTCCGTCTCGGGCTTGCGGTTGAGCAGGCTGTAGTCGAGCTGCACCGCCGCGAGCCGGCCGTCGCGGTTGAAGGCCTCGCACGGCTCGACGCTGCCGGTCGAGATGGCCGTTGCGCGAATCTTGCCCTTGCGAAGCAGCCGGTCGAAGGCCTCGAGGAACACCTCGGTCTGCTCGGGTGAGGGGTTGCCGATGTGGCACTGATAGAGGTCGATGCTGTCGGTGCGGAGCCGGTGCAGCGAGGCATCGCAGCACAGCTCCACGTGCAGGGGGTCGGTAAACGGCAGGGGGTGTCCGCCGCGGCGGGCGAAGTTGCCCACCTTTGTGGCCAGGACCACCTTCTGCCGCAGCTTCTGGCGGTGCATCAGGTCGCCGATGATTTCTTCGGACAGGCCGGGCGGCTCGCCGTAGGCATCGGCGGTGTCGATGAAGTTCATCCCCGCCTCGACCGCCGCGCGAAGCGCCCCTTCCGCCGCCTCGCGCTCGACCGGCCCCCACTGCCCGCCAATGCCCCACGCGCCGAAGCCGATCACCCCGACCTGCCAACCTGTCTTGGGAAACGATCGCTGCAACATGATGCGGTACTCCTTGAAACGGCAACCGACCAGAGCCTAACGGATCGCAGCGGCGAGCGAAAGCACAACGTCTGCCAATGGCTTCATATCAGCCAGTGCCCGCGGCGTGGGTCACATGCGCTGATGGACAAGCCGCCAGAAGCACCATGCGCCCCCCGGCTGACCGGCCGCCACCTGCGCGGACCCCATCGCCCGCCTCCGCCCGGTCGCACGGGGTATGCTGGTGCGGCAGGAGCGGGAGCGGGGTGTGGGGGGCAATGGAGGTCGTTTCATGACGCCGGCAGAGCTTGCAACGTTGATCGGGAAGATTCGCGAGGGAGGCGATGCCCACACGCGGCGGTGGACCATCGCACAGGCGGGCTGCATCATCGCGATATGGGTCACGGTGGGTGCGGTGGCGGTAGCCATTGCCCTGGCCGCCTCGGGCGTGCTGGCCGAGGGTGTGCCCGCGTGGCTGCGGGTGGTGTTCACCATCCTGCTGGCGGCGAGTGTGGGCTATGCCACCAACTACGTGGCCATCCAGATGCTCTTCAACCCGCTGGATCCGGGCCAGCGGCACTGGCTGCGGCGGCTGACGCTGGGCCTGTGGCGCCAGGGCCTGATCCCGCAGCGGCGCCAGCGCCTGGCTGAGAACATCGGCTCGCTGGTGAGCAGGGAGCTTTTCACCTCCGCAGCACTGGTCGATGAGATCGCCGTGCTGTTGGACCGGGCGCTGGATGAGCCCCACGTGCGCGAGCACATCCGCCTCGAACTTGAGCCGATACTGCGACAGGCCCTGCCCGACATCATCGACCGGCTCACCCCCGAGGTGACCGACCTGATCAGCGAGGCCGTGGCCGAGGGGCTCAACCGCGAGAGCCTGCTCGAGATCGTCGAGCACGTGCTGGCGCCGTGGCTGCAGCATCCGAGCAACCTCGAACTGCTCGCCGACCGGCTCGTGGCCTTCATGCAGGGCCACGTGCCGTGGCTGATCCAGCAGATGGAGGACTATGTCGAGGCCCAGCGCGGCGAGGGTTTGCTTAAGCGGATGGCCATCGGTTTCGCCCAGTGGAGCCGGTTGATCGACTGGGACCAGGTCCGGTATGAAATCCACAGCCGCCTTTCGAGCCGTCAGACGCGGCGGGAGCTGATGGACTACCTTGCGGGCGTGGCCGAGCGGCTCAAGCGCACGCTTCCGGCCGATGAGGACCTCGGCGCCATCATCACGCAGGCACGCACCCGCGGCCGGTCATTCATCCGCGAGGCGGTGCAACGCTTTCTCAAGCGCGAACTGCCAAGGGCGATCAACAGGCTGTTGGATGCCGATGCGTTGTGGCAGTGGCTGCAGGATGAGGGCATCACGCTGTTGAAGCGCCAGCTCCTGCCGTGGGTCCGACGCCACGGCGAGGAGGTCTTCGCCCGGCACGTGGATGTGGGCCGCCGCGTCAGCAGCGCCGTCGAGCAGATGGACGTGGCCGAGGTCAACGAACACGTCAACCGCATCGCCGCCGAGCAGCTCGGCGCCATTCAGGTGTTGGGCTTCGCCCTGGGCCTGGCCGGCGGGATGCTGATCGTGATGCTGAACGTGGGGGGGTAGGCCGGTGGCGATGGCGGCCCGGCTGGGGGAGGGTGGGCATCCGCTGCCACCGGCCGCCTGACAGCCCCTGCCCCCCGGCGTGCGTCATTTACCTTGGCGGGCCGGCCGTCCGTGCCGCGGGTTGAAGGGGGCGTTGTTGCTTTCGGCGGGGCGCGGGTATGATCCGCGGCTACCTTCGGGGACGTGGCCGGGCGGTAGCGGGGCCGGGAAGCGGGGGCTGCCCCTTTTTGCGGGGCCGGGGGCCGGGGGGTGGAGTGTCTGGTGATGGGTGTGAGGACGATACCACAGGTTCAGTTCAGCAAGGCGATCGAGTTGTTTACCCGTCACTTCGGCCGCGCGCCCACGCACGCGGCGGCAGCGCCGGGGCGGGTGAACCTGATCGGTGAGCACGTGGACTACAACGATGGCTTCGTGCTGCCGATGGCGATCGAACGTCAGACGTTGATCGTGGCGGCCCCACGGTCCGACGGCCGGCCCACGGCCAGCGTCATCAGCGACGGCCAGCCCCAGCCGGCCGAATTCAGCACCGAGCAGCTCACCCCGCCGAAGCAGCCATCCTGGAGCGACTACGTGCGCGGCGTGGTGGCCGGCTTCCACGAACTGGGCCACCGCGTGGGCGGGTTCCAGGCGGCGGTGGTCTCGGATGTGCCGGTGGGCGGCGGGCTGTCGTCCAGCGCTGCGCTGGAGGTGGCCACGGCGACGCTGCTGGAGGCGCTGCTGGGTGCGCGGCTGGAGCCGGTCGAGAAGGCGCTGTTGTGCCAGCGGGCCGAGCATCACTACGCCCGCGTGCCCTGCGGGATCATGGACCAGTTCATCGCCACCATGGGCCGGGCCGAGCACGCCCTCCTGCTGGATTGCCGGTCGCTGCAATCGCGGCACGTGCCCATGATTGACCCGGACGTCACCGTGCTGATCTGCAACACCAACCGCAAGCACGAACTGACCGGCGGCGAGTATGCCCAGCGCCGTGCCCAGTGCGAGGCCGCAGCGCGCGAGCTCGGCGTCGGTTCGCTGCGCGACGTCGACGTCAAGGCAGTGATCGAAGCCAAGCCGCGACTCGAGTCGGCCATCTTCCGCCGCGCCTACCACGTGGTCAGCGAGATCGAGCGCACCCCGCGTGCGGCGGCGCTTCTGGAGGGCGGCGATTACGAGGGATTCGGCCGCCTGATGTTCGACAGCCACACCACACTGCGCGATGCCTTCGAAGTCAGCACCGAGGAGCTGGACCTGCTGGTCGAGCTCGCTCGCGAGCGTGTGGGTGAAGGGGGCGTGTACGGGGCGCGGATGACCGGTGCCGGCTTCGGCGGCTGCACCGTCACGCTGGTGCGCAGGCAGAAGGCGGCCGCGGTCGAACGGTTTCTATACACCGAGTATCTCCAGCGCACGGGCATCGAGCCGAGCCTCTTCGCCACGCGGCCGGCCGAAGGCGCCCGGGTGCTCGAGCTGACCGGATCGTGATGGGTGCCGCCCTTGTCCTGCCCTTCGCCCCCTCCACCGCCGCCGCCACCCTCCCCGGATGCCCATGCGCCCGATCCATCGCCGGGGGCCGATGTTAGTCTGGTGTATCTCAATGGCCGCTTCCTGCCGCGCTCCGAGGCGAGGCTGGACGTCGAGGACCGCGGCGCGCTCTTTGCCGATGGCGTCTACGAGGTGCTGCGCGCCTACGGGAGCCGGCTTTACCTGGCCGATGAGCATCTGGCGCGGCTGAAGCGCAGCCTCGCCGCGCTGCACATCCAAACCACCGCCGAGGTCGATCGCCTCATCGAGATCACCGCCGAACTGCTCGATCGCGATGCGCGGCCGGAGGCACAGGTCTACTGGCAGGTCACCCGCGGCGCCGCCCCGCGTGCCCGTGGCTTTCCAGAAAACCCCCGTCCCACCGTGCTGGTGCTGAGTTGGCCCATCGAGCCGCTGGCCGCGCACGAGCAACACCTGGCCGGTGTGCGGGCCATCCTCCAGCCTGACCGCCGCTGGGGCCGCTGCTGGATCAAGTCACTGATGCTGCTGGACAACGTCCTGGCCGCTCAGGCCGCGGCCGAAGCCGGCGCCGATGAGGCCATCTACCATCGCGATGGCATCGTCACCGAGGGCAGCGCCACCAACGTCCTGATCGCCCATCGCGGCCGGCTGATCACGCGGCCGGCCGATGAGGCGATCCTGGCGGGCATCACCCGCGCCCGCGTTCTGGAACTGGCCGTGGAAGCGGGCCTGCCCGTCGAGCAGCGCCCGTTCGACACCGGCGAACTGGCCGGGGCCGATGAAGTCATGCTCACCGGCACCAGCACCAACGTTGCGGCGGTGACCCACCTGGACAACCGCCCCATCGCCGACGGCCACCCCGGCCCCATGGCCAGACAACTGCACGCCGCCCTCATCGCCGACATCCTGCGCTACTGCGGCCTGGCGTGACCACCTTTGCGTGCCCATGACCCATCCTGTTTCGCATCGCTCCGCTGAGAATCCGGCTCACTGCGGCACGATGGGCGGCGTCCATCGGCGCAGCGCGTGATTGGCGGGTTGCGGTGTGGGTCCGCATGCGGCTGACGGCACAGCCGTGCGGCCGGTGATCAGCCGGCCGTTTCAGGGCAGTGCCTCGTGAGGCTGGCGCCACACCTACGAGGATGAGCCCCCGAATTGCGGCTGCCTCTGACTCCCCTCTCCCGGAGGGAGAGTGAGTCGGATTCTCAGTGCAGCGGCGAACGCGGCGGCGGCGCTCAGCTCAGCAGCGAGAGCACGCTCTGGGCGCTGCTGTTGGCCATGGCCAGGGTCGAGGTCCCGGCGTTGACCAGGATCTGGGATCGCGTGAGCTGGGAGGTCTCGGCGGCGAAGTCGGTGTCGCGGATGTTCGACTCGGCGCTGGTCAGGTTCTCCAGGGCGATCTGCTGGCTGCGGATGGTCGTATCCAGCGTGTTTCGCTCGAAGGCGCCCAGCCGGCCGCGCATGACCGAGATCTGGTCCACGGCCTTCTCGAGGATGGCCGATGCCTTGGCGGCCTGCTCGTCGGCGTCGGCCCCGCTCTTGACCAGGGCGTTGTCGCCGCCGGTGCGGATCGAGCTGAGAAAGCCGCGCCTGCTGTCGCCCAGCCGGCTGGCGGCCACCGACTGGATCGAGAAGCTCGCCTGCTGCTGCACGTTCACCGACTGGCCGATCTGGTACTTGGCCCCGCCGCCGGTGATGCGGAAGTTGGTCGCCGGCGGGTCGGACGGGTCGAAGGCCTCGAGCCCGGCGAACCCCTCCTGAAGCGTCATGTCCACGCCGAGCATGGTCGAGTGCATGCTGATGTCCAGGCCGTTGCCCAGCGCCAGGTGGCCGTTGACCAGGGCCAGCACATCCTGGCCCCGGGCGCGGACGGCGGTGTTGTCCGGGTCGAGCTGCTGGTTGTCGTCGAAGGCGTAGGTGGTGAAGTCGGCATCGCCGCTTCGCCGCTGAACGCTGACGAAGGCCTCGGAGCCGAACTCGGTGCTGTAGAGGCGGATGCCCTCGGCCGGTGAGGTGTCGGGCCAGGTGTCATCGTGGGCCTCGGCGGCCACGCCCGTGGCGTCGCGCACGGCGTTGATGGCATCCATCACCTGCTGGCGGGTCATGCCGGCCTTGAGGTTGAACACCTCGACCCCCTCCCGGCCCTGCACTTCGATGGTCACATCCTCGCTGACCGTGGTGCCGTCGATATAGAGGCCCGCCCGGGCCGCCGGCTCGACGACATCGACGGTGACCGGCACCTCGGGCGCCCCGGCGAAGTTGGCCGCGCGCACCGCGACATCGGAGATGTCGGATGATTGGACATCCGAGAGGATGTAGTCCAGCGAGCCGTTGAGCAGCTTCAGCCCGGCGAAGCTGGTGGTGTTGGAGATGCGCGTGATCGAGTCGATGGCCGAGTCGATCTGAAGCTGGTTGGCGGCGACCTCATCCTTGGAGAAGGCGCCGGTGTTGGCCGCCTCGACCACCAGGGCCTGCATGTCGATCAGCAGCCTCGAGATCTCATCGAGGGCGCCCTCGGCGGTGGCGATGACGTTGCTGGCCCGCTCGGCGTTGTCGATGGCCTGCCCGACGCCGCGGATTTCGCTTCGCAGCCGTTCGGACACGATCAGGCCGGCGGGGTCATCGGCCCCGCGGTTGATGGCCAGCCCCGTGCTGAGGCGCTGGAGGCTGACGGCCATGTCGTTGTTGGACCGCGCCAGGTTGTTCTGGGCGATCATCGAGGCGACGTTGGTGTTGATTCGGCTCATGACAATCCTCCTTGATTGTCCGGTGGCATCCGGCGCGGCCGGCCCATCTGCGGGCCCGGACGCTTTGCTGACCGGTGGCCGGGAATGGCGGGGATTTTCCAGAGGGTTGGGGGGAGTCCGGTTCTTCCGGGGTCGGGGGACCAGGGGCTCCTGGTGAATCCGGGGTCGGTTGTGTTTCGCGACCGTGCCGGGTGGCGGCGGTCAACGCGGGGGGCGCTTTGGTTTGTGGGGTTGCCGCAGATCGCGCCGTACGGCTTCGATCTCGCCAACCTCGATCTCGCTGGCCTTGGCGTTTTCCCGCCGGATGGCCTCGTAGACCTCCTTGCGGTGAACGCCGATGTGTCTTGGGGCGTTGATGCCCAGGCGAACCTTGTCGCCGCGGATATCGACAACGGTGATTTCGATCTCATCACCGATCATGATCGTTTCGTCGCGCTGACGGGAGAGCACCAGCATGTTGAGCGGCTCCTTCCTTGGACGCTGCGGGGGGCGCCGGCGGGGCGGTGTCGGCTCGCTCGTGCCAGCACCCGGCCGGCCATGGGCGGGCGGGGACCAAGCGGTGGCGGGCAGGCACGTGCGCCGGCGTTGGGGCTTGGGGCGGAACGGAAAAGCAACGACTTTGCGGAAACGTTCCGCCACCTATGCCGAGGCACGCGCCGGCCGCGCTGCGGGCAGCTCCACCAGCGGCACCCGTGTGGTGAAGCGCCGGTCCGAGAGGACCATCTGCTCGCCCACGCGGTTGCGGCAGTTGATCACCAGCGGGCCCTGGAGGTTGCCGGTGAGTACGTTGCCGTGCTTGTTGACGATGACGAACACCTGGCCCTGATCGATGCCCGCCATGCCCAGCTCGCCCATCTGCTCCCGCTTGATCGGGACGCGGTAGGTCGAGATGAACAGCGTCGGGTCGGTGACCACGAACGCCAGGTCCGGCGCCTCGACCGACTGAAGCCACCAGAAGTAGCCCTCCTCGCCGGTCTCGATCAGCACGTAGCGGGTGTGCTCGGGAAAGCCGAGAATGCCCCTGGCGAAGGTGATCACCCGCTGCTCATCGACCTCGATCTGTCCGAAACGCGTGGTCTGGATCAACATGGTCCAATTCCTTTCTGAAGGCCGTTCCATCCTGGATCGCAGCCCGTCCATCGGGCCGCCGGCATCCTGCCGGGTCTTGTCGAGCGGCCGGCCACAACCGCTCGCACCGGCGCAACTGCTGCGCACCTAGCGCAGAAAATCCAACAGGCTCATCTGCATGCCCAGGCTGCCGCTTCGCAGCGAGGCTTCCAACTGCTGCTGAAGCTGCATGAAGCGGCTGATCGACTCGGTCAGGTCCGCATCGCGCAGGTCGCTGAGCAGGATGTGTTCGGCGATTTTCAACTCGGCTGACCTTTCCTGCTGGTTGGCGATCTGCTGGCCCCGGATGCCCACCTGGGCCCGTGCCTGGGTGATTTTGTCAATGTCACCTTCCAGCCTGTCAGCAGCAATTACGATGCCAGACTCATCATCCGCCCGCAGTGAATCGCGAAGATGCATCAGATGGGTGAAGACGCTCTCGACGCGCACCGTGGCCTTGTCCTGCCCGACCATCACCGACTCATCGCCCACATCCATGGCGATGCCCAGGTCCAGCGCCGCCAGGCTCTGGCCGAGCTGCTCGATGCGGAAGCGGCCATCGGGCGCCGGCGTGGTTTGGTCCTCGAGTTGAAGGCCGTTGCCCTCGGTGGCCAGACCGATGTTGAAGTCCGTGCCCGCATCGCCGGGTCGGCCTACGCTCAGCCCTGCCCCCGCCGCGGCCTGCTCGATCTTCTCGATCACGTCGGCCACCACCACTGCCCCATCAATATTGACGTTGAACACCGTGCCATCCTTGAGGTGTACGGCGAAGTCATCCTTGCCCGCTTCGGGGTTGACCCCGCGCATGGCGAACTGGAAGTCGGCCAGCTCCGTCTGCTCGCCGAAGGTCCGTAGTCCCAGATCGCCCGCAGTGCTGCCGCCGGCGACCTCGCCGATGCTCAGTTCCAGTCCGCTGACGTCGGTCACCAGGGTCAGGCCGCGGCCATCTTCACTGATGTGCAGCCGCAGGCCCATGTTCAGCCGGTCGATCTCGTTGACCATGTCGCGGACGGTCTTGGCGTTGGAAAAGTCGGCCACCTTCGTCGTGGCGCCCATGGTGATCTTCATCTGCCCGTCGAGTACCCCATCGGCCCGCATCGCATCCAGGCTCGACAGCGCCGTCAGCTTTGCATCCAGGTCGCCGCCGGTGGCGGTCGAACCGGCCGCGGCAAGGTCGATGCCCAGGTCCTTCGCCGTGTGCCCGCCGGACAGATCGGCGGTGGCGATGTCGTCACCGCCTGCCGCGGTCAGTTGAAACCGGCCGTCGACCAGGTGGAACTGCGAGCCGGCATCGGCACCGAGATCGGCCAGCGCGGTGTTGAGCCGGGTGAGCACATCGCCGGCGGTGTCGGCATGGCGCAGGTCGACGTTCATCTGCTCACCGTTGACCGTCAGCACCACCTCGCCGCGGCGGACGCCCTCGCCCTGCACGCCGCGAAGGTCGCTCAGGCGGGTGTCGGCGGTCGCGGCGGGATCGAGGTCGACCTTGCCCACCACCCGCGCAGAAAGTGCGCCGAAGGCCTCCTGGCCGTTGCTGTTGATCTCGACCGGCTCGCGCAGGCCCACGTGGGTGGTGAGGTTCTCCGTGGCCCCGAGGTAGCGCACGCCGCCCATGAAGCTGGTGAAGACCTCGCCGTTCTCACCGCTGCCGCGGCCTCCGAACAGCGGCACACCGGCGACCTTGCGGTTGGCGATCTCGAGCAGGCCGCGGACCTGACCGTCGATCACCGAGGCCTCCGCCGCGCGCGTCGCCGCATCCGAGCCGATGCCGATCTGGCTCGATGCGATGCCCCTGGCATCGAGCAGGATGCCGCTGACATCGCCCAGGGCCGCATCGGCGTTGTCCAGCACGCTCGCGGCGTGAGAGAGGTTGCGGTCCCACTGGCCGCGCTGCTCCAACTGGCCCTGCACGGCTGCGATGGCCGAGGCATCGGCCGGGGCATCCGACGGCCGGCGGACCTTCAGCCCGGTGCTGATCTCGAGCTGGCTGTCGGTCATCTGCTGCTGCGTGCGCCGCAGCGTGCCCATGAGCATCTCGCTGAGCATCATCGTCGACGTGCGGCCGGGGATGGGGGAAGTAAAACCGTTGCTCATGCTCGTGCATCCTGTGTCAGGGGGGCCTCACACCATGGCCAGCAGCGTCTGAAGCATCTCATCGACCACGGACAGGAACCGGGCATTGCCCTGGAAGGCGCGCTGGAAGGCCATCAGGTTGATGGCCTCCTCATCCACGTTCACGCCGCTGTAGGCCTCGCGCTGGGCCTTGAGGTTGTCCAGCACGATGGTGTCGGACTCGAGCTTCTGGTTGGTCTGCCCCAGCGCCACGGCAATGTCCTCGACGTGCCGCCGCCAGGCTTGCGTCAGGCTCATTCCGTTCAACGTCGACACCGGCTCATCCCGCAGGCTGTCCATCGCCAGCGCGTTGCGGTTGTCGCCGGCGATGTGGTCCTGGCCGGCCGCCAGCAGCCGCACGTTCGAACGCACCGCGCCATCCACGGCAATGTCGCGCGAGCCGCTGCCGGTGAAGTACGCCCCGAGGCCCAGCGCGGCGAGGATGCCGCTGCTGTCCTCATCGAAGCTGATGGCAAAGTCGCCGCCCGCGGCCTCGATCGACAATCTGCCGTCGGGCCGCACGGTGGCGGAGATGTCGTCCACGGCGTCGATCGCCGCGGCAAGGTCGTTAAGCGAGGTGTCGGCACCGAGGCCATCGAGGTCGAGCGGGACCTGCACGGTCTGGCGGTGACCGGTCGACTTCTGCGTCACGTGGAGGTGGAAGCTGCCGTGGCCGGGCTCGAAGGGCAGGCCGGCTTCGGGGCTGTTGAGCGGGGCATCGGCATCCTTGACCGCGTGCTCGGCGGTGAGGCTGGCGTAGCCTTCCATGCCCTGGCCCTGGCTGTGGATGCGGTTGACCTGGAAGATGAGCTGCGCGGCAAAGGCATCGAGTTGCTCGATGGCCGCGTCGATGTCGTTGACACGGGCCTGGATCAGCGCGCCGAGGCGGCCGGCGGTGGGGTTGAGCTGGGTGCCGTCGGCCTTCACGTTCAGCGTGACCTTCAGCTCGCCATCCACCGTCTCGCGGCGAAGCTCGACCCCCCGGTTGGTCCCGTTGAGCAGCACGGGCGTCGAGCCGACGAACACGTCCACCGCGCCGTTGCTCTGTTCCACGGTCGAGATGTCGATCAGCTTGCTCAGTTCGCCCAGCAGACGGTCGCGGTCATCGCGCAGATTGTGCGCGGTGCCGCGGCCGGACTCGGCCTCGACGATCTGCTTGTTCACCACGGCGAGCTGATTGAGCAGGTCATCGACGCGCCGGGCGCCCTGCTCGATGTTGCCATCGGTCTGCAACCGCAGCTCGGAAAGCTCATGGTCCAGCCGCTGGACGTACTGGGCGAGCTTCTCGCCCTCGGCCACCACCAGCGACCGCAGCGACAGGTCCTCCGGCCGGTTGCTCAGCTCGCTCCAGGCGTTGAAGAAGGCGTTGAGGTGGGTGGACAGGTCGTTGTCGCTCAGCTCGTTGTAGATCGCCTCGATCTGGTCCAGCACGCCCTTGCGGGCCAGCGTGCCCGCCTGCTCGCTCTCGCCCTGCCTCAGCCGGGTGGCCAGGGCCTCATCCACGATGCGCTGCACGGCGTCGATCTTCACGCCGCGGCCGACCATGACACCAGCGCCGATGTCCTGCACCCCGGCGCTGGCCAGGTGAACGCTCTGGCGGTGGTAGCCCGGCGTGGCCATGTTGGCCAGGTTGTTGCCCGTCACCTCGAGGGCCGCCTGGCTGGCCATCAGGCCCGAGCGGCCGATCTGCATCGCGTTGGAAAGTGCCATCCTTGAATTCCTTCCAGGGCCGGTCCGCCCATCACCCGGGGCGCGGCTGCGGCCCGCTCAACCCGTGGCGTTGAACGTGCTCACGGCAAGCGCTGCGCCCGGCGCCCGCCCGCCGCGGCCGTACATCCCCCCTTCCGACAGTGCCCCGGCCACGGTCTGCATCACACCGTGCATGTGCCTCAGCAGCGCCTGGGAAGCGCGGCGGAGGGTGCCTGTTCGGCGGCGCACCTGCTGCATCCGCGATGCCAGCCGATCGCGCAATTCCTGCACTCGCTGGCGCTGCGGTTGAGGAAGATGTTTTGCCAGTTTGCCCAGGGTCATCGCACCCGAGACATTGCCGCCTGCACCTCCCTCTTCCGAAGGGGGAGGGGGGCAGGAGCCCGCCGTCTGCGGGACGAAGCGCTCCGCCAGGATGCCCACCAGTTCGATGCGCTGCTTGGCCAGTTCCGCCAGGCGCTGAAGCTCGTGGTTTTCCTGGCCGCACAGGGCCTCGACCTCGCCGCTGCGCGACTGCCTGACCGCCTCGAGCTTGCCGGCCAGCAGCTTCTCGAGCGCCTCGTGGGCGCCGATCTCGGCCTCGAGAACCCTTTCAAGCTCGCGCAACATCTTATCCAAGGGTCACCTCCAGCTTCCCTGCCGCTTCATCCGGCTCCCGCGCCGGGTGGCCGGCCGCCTGCGGGCCCATGAGACGGTCCACGATCACCTCCGCAAGCTCGAACGATGAGGCCTCGGCCATGCGCTCACGGAGGATTGTGTTCAGTTCCTGCGACCACACCCGCTCGCCATAGCCGCCATGAAACAGGTCCGTGCGAAGCGGGTCGTTCTGCATCTGGTCCAGCAGCGGCTGGAAGAACGCCACGCCCACCCACTGTGCGGCGGCGTCACGCGCTTCTTCGATCTGCTCGGGTGTGTACTTCTTCAGATGCGCGGCGAAGTTATCGGCCTCACCGCCGGGTCCATCCACCAGCGCCCGCGCTCGCGGGTCTTGAACCTGGCCATCCATGAGCCTGTCAAGTGGGTTATGACTGTCGATCTGCATGTTCACCTCATCAGGCGCACTTTGCGCTTCGGATGCGATATGCGGGGAAGCAAACGTCGTGCCACACACGCAGGCGCCGCACAGCATCAGCGCAGAAAAAAACCCCTCCCGGCCACCGGGCCGTGAGGGGGCTTGGGTTGAACGGTTCACTCGAAGACCAGCTCCGCCGCGAGGTAGCCGTCGGCGTGCAGGGTCTTGATGATCGCGATGCGGTCGGCCACGGGCACCTGGAGTTGGTTCAGCGCCCGCACGAGGTCCTCGAGCTTCTCACCGCCGGCCTCATCCGGGTCAAGCTTGGCAAACAGGCCCGGTTCCGCTTCACCGTTGACCTGACCCGCGGCGGCGCCATCGCCGCGCGTCGAGATGGTCAGGTCGCCGTGGGTGATGATGACCGGTGCGATCTGAACATCACCGCCGATCACGATCGTGCCCGTCCGCTCGTTGATTCTTACCGTGGCCCCCATGGCGATCAGCGACTGGTGTACGCGGACCTGGAGCACCTGGCTGATGAACGTGGCGGGGTTGCCGCGATCGGCCTCGGGCACGCGGATGACGATGTTGCGCTGATCGATGGCGCGGGCCACCTTGGGGCCATCGGGCGCCATGAGGCTGTTGATCAGGTTGGTGACGTTGGCCGCAACGGTCCAGCGGGCGTAGCTGTTGTGCAGCACGAGCGTGACCTGCCCGCGCGCATCCATTGTCTGCGAAAGCACGTCGACTTCCATCTGCGCCCCGTTGGCGATGCGGCCGGCGCGGGTCATGTCCGGGTTCTCGAGGGTGATCGGCCCCGAGGCGATGGCGAAGACCGGTGAGTCATCGCCGCGCTCGACCAGCGGCACCATGACCAGGTGCCCGCCCTCGAGGCTGCGGGCATCGTACATGGCCATCACCCGCACATCCATGGCATCGCCCACGCGAACGCCCGAGGCGGGCACGGTGGCCGTGACCCACACCACCGCCACGTTGCGCGCCCCGGCGACCTCATCGGCGGTGGTCATCTCATCGAGCGTGCGTTGAAGCACCGAGGCCACCGCCCTGGCCTTGGGCCGGAACCGGTCGCTGTCGCCGGTGCCGTTGAGCCCGACGACCAGGCCGGTGCCGAAGAGCTGTCGCGGCTCAGCGCCCTGGATTCTGGCCAGGTTCTGTATCTGCGTGGCCTTCACCGGCGCTGCCGCGGCCAGCACCAGGCCCAGCATCAGGGCCAGCGCCGCGGCGCTGCACCGCGGCCCGGCCATGAGCTTTGCGAAGAATCCGGCTCCTTCCGACTCCCTCTCCCTCCGGGAGAGGGCCGGGGTGAGGGCAGCAGC
>PUMS01000118.1 GCA_003551485.1 Phycisphaeraceae bacterium
CCCCCCCCGGCATCGCCCGCCACCGGCTCCTGGATCAACCGCCGTGCATTCGACCGCCCGCGAAAAGACGGTCACCATCCGCAACCGACTGGGCCTGCACGCCCGGCCGGCGATGTCGTTTGTCGATATGGCCAACACCTTCAACTGCGACGTCCGCGTCCGCCGCGCCGACAATGAAAACCCCAACGACACCGGTGTCGATGGCAAGTCCATCATGCAGATGATGATGCTCGCCGCCACGCAGGGCACCGAACTGGTCATCACCGCCCGCGGCGAAGATGCCGACAAAGCCGTCGAGACCCTGGCCGACCTGGTCGAATCCGGCTTCGAAGAAGAGGACTGATCGGGTCCCCCCGGCCGCTCCGGGATCCGGATGCCGGAATGCGGCCGAGACGGCCGCGCTCCATGCCGGCCCGCTTCCGGGCGAGCGATTTTCAGGGCAGTGGCTCATGAGGCTGGCGCCGCACCCACGAGGATGAAAATGCCCCGAAGCGCGGCCGCCTCTTCCTCCCCTCTCCCTCCGGGAGAGGGGCCGGGGGTGAGGGAAGATTCGGACCCGCCCGCGTGTCTGCCCTCACCCCAGCCCTCTCCCAGAGGGAGAGAGAGTTATTTTCAGGGCATTGTCTCATGCGGCTGCGCCGCACCCACGAGGATGAACAGCGCTTTCCCCCCTCTCCCCTTCCGGGGACGGGAGAGGGGCCGGGGGTGAGGGTGGGTTCGGACCCACCCTGCGTGTCTCCCCTCACCCCGGCCCTCTCCCGCCCCCGGAAGGGGAGAGGGAGTCCGAGGAGCCGGATTTTCAGGGCAGGCTCAGAGCCGCCACCACAAGTGCCGCCAACCCGGTCCGGCGTTTTTCGGGAAGGTTGCGGGGCGAGGGTTGTGACAATGCCGTGACGTGGCCGGGCTGGGCATGGGTGTATACTGTTGATATGCCGCGGCTGCGGAATGCTTTCGCACCCGGAAAAAAGGAGCTTCGACATGAGCGCTTCACCTGTCCCGTCGTGGCCCGCCGTGGTGGGTCTTGTGCTGGTTCTGTGTGCTTTTGGGGCGTCCGCTGTCGCAGGCGGAGATGAGGCCGGCGCCGGGCGGCCGGCCGGGAAGGACCAGGCCGAGGCGGTTGATGATGCCGCCATCGCCGCTTCGATCCGCCAACTCGAGCTGTCGCTGGACGACTTCCCCCGGCTGGACTGCTCGACCTCGGCCCAGCCGCTGCTTGCGACCGTGCTTGCAGCGGTTTTCGATTTGCCCCTGTCGTGGCAGATGCTACATGACGGTTCGTGGCGCCTCTTAAGGGGGTCGCCCCCGAGCCCCGATGCCGCCAGCCCCTCACCCGAGACGATCGAGCGAAGGCGCAGGATCGCATCGTCCCTGGCCGTCTCCGGCACCCACGATGCCTACGTGAACGTCATCCGCGGCGGGCGCGACCTGGCCGTCATCGCGCGAAAGCCCAGCGAGGATGAAGAGAAGCTGATGCGGGAGCAGGAGGTCGAACTCGACATCCAGCCCGTGGCGCTCGATGCCTTCGTCTTCATCGTGCATCCGGACAACCCGGTCGAAGGTCTCACGCTCGAGCAGGTGCGCGACATCTTCGGCGGCGCCATCACCAACTGGAACCAGGTCGGCGGGCCCGACAGGCGCATCAACCCCTACATCCGCGAGCGCAACAGCGGCAGCCAGGAGCTGATGATCGACCTCGTGATGAAGGACCGCCCCTTCGCCGAGCACGCGCGTGAGGATGCGGTCGTGATCGCGATGGTCGGCCCGATGAGCGCCATGGCCCGCGACCATTTCGGTATCGGCTATACCGTCCACTACTACAACCGCTACATGGCACCGGACCTCGGCAGGGGGTGGGACATGTACGGTCGCGACCGCCCCCGGGCGCCGGCCGAGCTCGAGGCCGCGGCCGCGGCAAAGCAGGCGGATCAGGCGCAGCGGGATGGCACCCAGCGGGCGCGCATGCTCGCCATCGACGGTATCGCACCCGGTCCCGCCACCATCGCCGATGGCAGCTACCCACTCATCGAGCCGGTGTACCTGGTCACGCGGCGGGACATCGAGCCGGACTCGCCCACAGCGCGGCTGCGCGACTGGCTGCTCTCACCCGAGGGCCAGGCCGTGATCCGCCGCAGCCTCTACGTCGACCGCCACGGCAACGCGCCGTGACCCGTCGCCCGACACTTCCGGCCGCGATACCGATGGGCGGATGACCTCGCGGGCACTGGCCCTCATCGCCGGCGGCGCTTGCCCCGCTTGCGAGGGGGGCCGGATGAGCTTCCCCCCCCGCCGTCACCGGAAGCGGGTGTCGGCGGCGTCGTGGTAGAGGGTGGCGAGGCGGCCGCATCGGTGCCGTCCGATGCGGCATCGCCACTCCGGCCACGCCAGCCGCCCATGGCCGGGGCATCCTGGCGCTGGGCCAGCCAGATCATTGCCGCGCCGGCCAGCAGGATGCCGACGCTGAGAAGCTGGCCCCGCGTCAGCGTCACGCCCAGGGCCTCGAACTTGGCCACGCCGATGTCCGGCTCGCGGAAAAGCTCGTTGAAGATGCGCATGCACGCGTAGCTGACGGCGAACAGCCCCACCAGCGTCATTGGCTTGCGCGGCCGCCGCCAGGCGATCAGCAGCACGATCATCACCACCAGCCCCTCGGTCAGCGCGGCGAAGATCTGCGAGGGGTAGCGCGGCGTCAGCAGCGGGCCCAGGGCGGCGATCACATCCTCGTTGCCGGCGCGGACCTCGGCGATGAGCATCGCGACCCGCTGATGCAGCGTGGCGTGCTCGGGCGTGAACTGCTCGAGCACCGGCGCCAGCGTCTGCCGGGCGGCCTCGGGGTCTTCACGCAGCCAGCCGAACATCTCCGTGGGGAAGCGCACGGCGAAGGGAAAGTCCGGGCTGCACGGGCGGCCGTAGAGCTCGCCGTTGATGAAGTTGGCCATCCGGCCAAAGAACAAACCCGGCGGCGCGGCGAAGGCCAGCACGTCCAGCGTGTGGCCCCAGCGGTGGCCCCAGTGCCGCGCGTAAAGCCACGTGCCGATGAGGATGCCCAGCATCCCGCCGTGGCTGGACATGCCCCCGCGGTTCATCATCAGCAGGCCCCAGAACGGAAACTCACCGGAAAAATGCACCAGCAGGCTGGGCTCGTAGAAGAGGCAG
>PUMS01000184.1 GCA_003551485.1 Phycisphaeraceae bacterium
CTGGCGCGGTGGGTGGGCTCGGTGCCGCCGCGTGGGGGCTTCTGGGGTGATCGTGTCCGCCGCCCGCCATTCGGGCGGGCGGCGGACACGGCATAGACAAGAGGCGGCCACTACCGAATAGCCTTCGTAACCGATTGAGTTAACAAGAAATCATCAAATCGGAAATGGCGACATGCCCCCATAGTTGCCCCCACGCCCGGCGTGTGTCCCTACAGCTTGATGCCGAACCGCTGCGCCATGCCGGTCAGTGATTCTTGAACAAAAGCATCGTGCTCAGCGGTAAGCCTTTCGAAGGTCCGCCAGTGCATGCCCTTGGGCTTGAGGCCGTTCCCGTTGAGGATACCAGGCTCCCAGCCGAGCCGCTCACGTATTCGATCGGCGCGGCGTGCTGCGCGGTCATCATCCCTTTCCCGCTGGCTGGGGTAGGCCAGGCGGTAGCAATGCCGGCAGGCGAAGATCGCACCGCCGTAGAGGATGGCGACCCGCCGGCCGCAGCCGCGTGCCGGGCAGAGGAACCAGGGGCGTTGGCCGCCCAGATTGCATTCCGTCCAGTCCAGGTAGACGGGGTAGCTTTCGTCCTGCCAGTCACTGCCGCCACTGCGGTGGCGGTAGGTGAGTATTACATGGTCGTGTTCGGTGCGTACCCGGATCGAGGCAACCACCTTGCCGTGGCGTGACCATTGCCAGCCGGAGGATTGGTGCGGGGTGAGCAGGCCGTCCCGTCGCCAGCGGCGCACGTCGATGGACCGGTAATCGTCTGTGGTGTCGTTGGCGCCGAAGTGCCAGCGCCGGCCGCTACCCATGCCGCCCATGTTCACCTCCGGATTTTTCCGAAATCATTTGGCAAATTCACCCTTTTGTCAGGGATGCATCATCGGCTGATCCGTCGTTGGCGCCGGGCTCGGGGTGCGGCAGATACCGCTCACAGTAACGGCGGTCGATGTCCCACAGCCCCGCGATGGCTTCCGGCTCGTCCTTGGCGCAGTGGCCAAGATGCGGATGATCGGTGCGCCTGAAGTGGGCGCAGTCCTGACAGCGGACGGCATGCGGGCGCGGTATCGGACGGTCGGCCATGCGGTTCCAGCACCAGGGGCAGCCCAGCACCTCGCCGGGACACCACAGCCAGATCGGACCGCAGTGCTTGCAGGTGGCCCGTTCGGTGTAGTGGGCGGGGCGTTTACCCCGGCCCATCTCCCGGCGCTGCACCAGTGACCGGGCAAAGGCGGCCAAGGTGTCTCGGGTGATCTCGCCCTTGCGCCAGTCCTCGATGTCTTCCGGTGCCAAGGCGTTCCGCACTGCCGCCGGCGTGATGGGCAGATCGCGGCAGGCATCTGTCAGTGCTTCCAGCAGTCTGGAAGCTGCTTCGCTGGCATCCGGTGACGCAGAATCCGCACTATCCGCAGAAATGCCCGACATAGCTGTTTTCTGCGCATTGTGCGGATTGTGCGCGTGGGGCTCGCCTGCCGCTTCGGCAACACCCAAGGTTTCCCGCCAGCTCATCGCCAGGCCCTTGCGATCTCTGGCCGCACCCGCACCGTGGGCGAGGGTGGCCGGCCAGGGCCGTCTCGCGGCGGTTCGATCACTTCCACGTAGCCGCGCTCTTCCAGGGCATCCAGGGCGTCGCGCAGCTTCGAGACGCGGGGGAAGGTGCCGCGCAGGGCATTGAAGGCCTCGCGCACGGTGACGCGGGTCAGCCGCCCGCGCTCGATCCAGTCCCAGACCAGCCGGGCAGCGGCAATGGTGGGATCGGCTCCCATCATGTCCAGCGCGGCCAGGCTGTGGCGGGTGATCACGGCCATGATCTCCAGGGCGTCGTTCATCGTTTCCACCGTGATGGCCGCTTCCCAAGGTTTGCCGTGGGCATGTCTGATCCCGTGCAGCACGCCGGCCAGTCGCGCGGCGGCGCCCGGTGCCTTGCCCGCCCAGTCGGTGAAGTGCTCCAACTCCCGGCCGGGCCGCATCTGCACTTCGATGGCCTTGGCGAAGGCATGCCATTCCGCCTGGGCTTCCGGTGTCAGGCGCAGCAGGTGGGGGCGTTCGGTGCCGTGTTCGTCGATGGTCGGTTCCCAGTCCAGCATGGCGCGGATGCCGGCCGTGTAGGCGTCGCGGACGCCTTCCGGCACCGGATCGGATTGCAGCGCACGAAAACCCAGCGGCGACGGTGGCAGCAGGTAGAGAAACCGGCCCAGCAGGCCACGGCCGCGAAATCCCGGCTTGGCTGCCAGTCCTCGCAACACATCCGGCTGCGGGCTCAGGCCAATACTCAGGCGCGGGCTGCGCAGATAGACCGCCGGGCGCGAGCCCCGGTCCACCCGCTCCGGGTCGCCGCTGTGCGCCTTCAGCACCAGGTCCAGATTGGGAATGCCGTTGGAATAGCGGCCTTGCAGCAGATCGAACACGCCGCCTTCCGACGACAGCCAGGCCATGCACTCGCCGTGCTCGGCCAGCAGGCTGCCCAGCCGTTCCGGTGTCGCGTCCGAGGTCCAGATTTGCGGCTGCATCGGAATGTCCGGCAGGTCGGCTTCCAGGTCGGCCGCTTCAGCCGCCAGTTCCTTGGCCTTGTTGGCGTCCTTCTCCCTGGCGGCCTTGCTGCGCGTCTCCTTGGCCCGCGCTTCCTGGGTCTTGCGCTCGCTGGTGATGCGCTTGATCTCCGGTTCCATGATCTCGGATTGATCCCGCTCCCACGCCACCAGCGGCGCGGTGGCGGCGGATTGCACGGCGCTCTTGCGGTTGCCGGGCGGCAGGGCCACTACCGCCCACAGGTTGCAGGGCTCGAAGTAGCCCGGTTTCACCATCACCCGCAGGCGACGCGCCGCCGCCGTGGCGCAGGTCACCAGAATCATCCCGGCGGCCAGTTCCGGCGGCGTTTCGGTATCGGCGGCCAGCGCGCGGGCATAGCCCCCGGCCCAGCCCGGCAGGTGCGCCAGGTCGAGACGGGGCAGGTTGGGCGCGTCCAGCGGCACCAGTGCCGGCCAGTCTTCCGGTGGTGGTGCGGCGGATCTCAGCAGGTCGGCGCTCATACACCACCTCCCGCAAGCCACCGGGCCAGATCGTTGAAGTCGGTCAAACTCTCCGGTGCGTTCGCCGGCCACTGCGGCAGCGCCAGCAGCGCGTCGGATGCGATGGCGGCGGCCTTCGCCTTGGTGGC
>PUMS01000359.1 GCA_003551485.1 Phycisphaeraceae bacterium
ACGGGGAGGGAGTTCGCACCATTTCCCCCTGCGGGGCGGTTGCGGTGGCGTCGTCGGGCCCTGACCCTCGGCCACTCTCGATAAGTCGCGAGACACTGAATGTCGGCCAGAATATAGGCCCCCATGTGCGACAGGTCAAGAGCGAGGCCACGTCTTAAGACTTCATGCTCTTTACATGGCGCCGCCACCGGCCTGCGAGGTCGGCCGCCCCGGAAAAGGGTCCGGGAACCTTTTTTGGTCGTAGGGTGGTTAGCGCGAGGCTTTGCGAGCGAAACCCACCGTTGAACCGCAACGTCCGCGGCGGGCATCGGGACCTCCCCCACCGGGTCAGCAGGGCCGGAAAAGGAGTGGTGGCATCCCCAGCAGGCCGTGGTCGCTTTGGAAAGCAGCAACGCGGGCCGTGCTCGCATGATTTGGTGATGGATTTCGCTCGGAAGACCTCGCTCTACCCACCCTACACCTTGCTCTTGACATGGCGCCGCCACCGGCCTGTGAGGTCGGACGGACGCTCCAGTGCGTACCGTCCCCCGCCGGCCCGCCGCGCTCACCGGTAACGCTCCAGCGTCCGCACCACCACCTCATGGACCTCCAGCGGCCGCGGCAGCATCTCCCAGGTGGCCTCGATCGTATGCGTGCCCGCCGTGGCGAAACCGATGCTGCCCAGGCCCGTGAGCCGCTCGAGCACACCGAACATGGTCAGCGTGTGCTGGATGCGGCGAAGCGGAGCCTCGAACACGCTGATGCGCAGCACGCCCCGGACGCGGATCACCCGCCGGTCGGTCAGCACGTACACCCTGCTGAGCCACTCGAGAAAACCCCAGCCCAGCCGCAGTGCGATCAGGCCCATCCCCGCCAGTGCGATGTCCAGCCGCGGCAGCATCAGCAACCCCGCCTCGGACAGGGCCAGCGCCCCCGCCGTCAGCGCGCCCAACGCGCCCAGCGTGCCCAGGCCCGACAGCACCACGAACAGGATCGAGGGCTTGAGCAGCAGGATGATGATCTCGCCGCTCTGGAGCAGCTCATCGGGCAGCATGGCGCTGGCACGGGCACGCATCTGCTCATGGTCGAGCTGGTCGACCTCGGCATACCGAGGCGCGGCGGGCATTGTCGGTCCGGTCGGTCGATGGCCGGGGCAAACGGGACGGATGCCGGCCACCCCGCCCGAATGCCGCCGCGGCCGCTCAAGCATCGGTCACCTCCGGCCGCAGCGTGACGATGTCGGGCAGGTTGCGGTAGTAGTCGTTGAAGTCCAGGCCGTAGCCGACCACGAAGGCATCGGGGATGTCGAAGCAGACGTAATCCACCGGGCAGGCCATGGCCTCCGGCCGACGCTTGCGAAGCAGCACGCAGGTTCGCAGGCTGGCCGGGTGACGCTGTGCGAGCAGGTCGCGGGCCAGCGTCAGGGTGTGGCCGGAGTCGAGGATGTCATCGATCAGCAGCACGTGGGAGCCGGCGAGCGATGCCGGCAGCGTGCTCAGCTCCTCGCGTACCATCGCCCCCCGGCTGGTGGTGGCGCGGCCGGGGTAGGAACTGATGCTCAAGAGCCGGATTCGCATATAGAGCGGCAGGTAGCGGATCAGGTCGGCCAGAAAGACGATGCTTCCGGTGAGGATGGGCACGATCGTCAGCGCCGGCTGGGAGTCGCCCCCACCGCCGCCACCCCCTCGCCCCCTCCCGCGGCCACCCCCGTCCCGCCCGCGGCGGCTTCCAGGGGCTACTTCAACTTTGCCGCCCCTGCCGTCGCTTGCTTTGGGCGCCGGTTGCTCTACAGATGGGTCGGCCGTGGCGGTGTTGGCGTCCGCGGCGGCGAAGCTGCGTAGCAGATCGCGGGCGATCTCGCCGGCAAGCTCGACCACCCGGCGCGCGATCTGCTCGCGTCTGAACAGCACTGTGGCGATATCGCCCTGCATGGCCACCACAGTCTAAATGCCCCCGTCCCCCGCCGCGAACGGCATCTCGGCCCGGCCCGGCCGGTGTGCCGGCACCTGCGGGTCCGAGCGGCGCAGGTCACGGGCGCCGGTGTTGCTGCTCAGGAGCGTGTCGGGGACGGCGGGATGGTTGACAGGGCGGCGCGCACCTTATCGATGACGTCTGACAGGGGCTCGGCGACCTTGGCGCCGGCGGCGCGGGCGTGGCCGCCGCCTCCGAACCGGCCGGCGAGGTGGGCCACGTTGATCGCGCCGTCACCGGACTTGCTGCGGAAGCTCAGGCGCACCGAAGGTGGGGTCTCGGCCCCGGCCCCGGCTTGCCGCTGTGGCTGCGGCGGGGACTGGGACGGCGCGGGGGCCGGCGGCGGCTCGGTCACCAGGACGACAAGGTCCACGCCGTCGATCATGCGCGGCAGGTCCACGAAGCGCTCGGTCTCTTCCTCCAGGGCGCCGGTCTGCTCGAAGTCGGCGGCCTCGAGCACCATCATCGCCGCGCGGCCGCCGGCCAGCAGTTCGAGCCTTCGCAGTGCCCTCGTCATCAGGGCCAGTTTCTCGGGCCGCTCGCTCTGCTCGATCTGCTGGTATAGCTTCGCCTGGTCCACGCCCCGCCGCAGCAGCCGCGCGGCCAGTTCGTGGGTGCGGGCGCGGGTGTTGGAAAAGCGGAACCAGCCGGTATCCGAGGCGATGCCCACGTACAGCGCCTCGGCGATGGTGAGGTTGTCCAGCGGGTCATCGCCATCACCGCCCAGCAGCGCCAGCAGGTCGGCGACGACCTCGGCGGTGGCCGCGGCGTGGCCGTCGACGTAGCGCTGCGCTGCGGGGATGTCGCCGTCGAGGTGGTGATCGAGCACGATCATGCGGTCCAGCAGCGGCTCCAGCATCGGCCGCATGGGCCCGATCTGCGACCAGGCGCCGGTGTCGAGCACGGCGATGCGGTCGGGCCGGTCGACGGCCATGCCCGCTTCGAAAAGCTCGATGCGCTCGAAGCCTCGCATGCGCTTGAGGCCGGCCGGCACCGGCCCCACCACCAGCGCCCTGGTGGGCGACCCGCGCATGGCCAGGGCCTCGGCCAGCGCGATCACCGAGCCCAGGGCATCGCCATCGGGTTTGACGTGAGTGGCGATCAGCACCGAACCGGCGCCGGCCAGTTCCGCGGCGACCGCCGGCAGATCGAGCGTCGAGGTGTATCCGCTCATGCCCAGCAG
>PUMS01000433.1 GCA_003551485.1 Phycisphaeraceae bacterium
CCGCCGGCGCCGGGCCCGCCGGCTGAGCCCCCCACCCCCCCCCTCCCCCACCGCGGACAGAGCCACCCTGACCGGGACGATCAGCGGTCCAGTGATGCCCTCGATGTGCGCACCACACCGTCCACTGCCCATCGGCCGCGCATCGCCACCCGCCCGAGGCCGCTTCTCCGGGAATGTGAACGCTGGCATATAAATTGCTGCAACGACGCGGCAGACATGCACCGACAAGTTTTCCCCAATTTGAACCCGCACTCCACACGCCGCGAAAAAACCGCTATCATTCCCTTGGGCGCCCGATGTCCATGGCCGTGGAGGCTGGCCAGCGCGGGCGCTGAACGCTGTGTTCGGTTTCTTTGGAAAGGGACCTCGCAATGGCAACCAGCAAGAAGACCACCAAGTCAGGGACGACCCCCAGCAAGGGCGGCACTCAGAAGGCCACCCGCCGCACGGCCAAGGCCGGCAACAGTGCCAGCGGCAACGCCAACGGCAAGCCTGAGGCCGCCAACCCCGGCCCCCGGGTGGTGATGACCCTCACCCACGAGCAGATCGCCCAGCGGGCCTACGAGATCTGGCAGCGCAAGGGCCAGCCCCGCGGCCGCGACTACGAGAACTGGGTCGAAGCCGAGGCCGAACTGCTCAACGGCCGCGCTGAGGCCTGAGCATCGCAACGGCGGTGGCACTTCCCAACCGCCGGCGAACCGCATTTCAAGCGGTGAGCTTGAAGCTGTAGTGATGTGGTGGGTCCGCCGCCGGTTTTGTGATGCGCCGTCGGCGGCTGCGCATATCCAGTTGCATCCGCCCTCGCTCCGGTCCGCAAGCAGGTCATGAGAGGAGGCCCCGGGGCCTTTCCGAACCTGCCCCCTCCCCGCTTACCAGGTCAGGCTGATGCTGGTGGCCACCGGGCCGACGCCGCTGCCGATGCGCGGCGCCTCGGTGATGGCCAGGGTAATGAACCGCCGCGCCGCCTCGACAGCGTGGCTGAGGGTCTCACCGAGCGCCAGGGCAAGAGCATCGCCCGAAGGTCCGGCTCGCAGCAATGCCGCATCCGCCGGCACGGGGCTGCATGCGTCTGTCGCGTCACGCCCGCCTTCTCCGCCCCGTAACCATCCATCAGTGTCGACCGCGAGCGGCGCCTTTCCATCGGTCGGCTCATTGAGGAATTGAGGCTGAAGCCCGCCGCCGTCCTTGCGCCAATCCGCGCCAGGTACAGGTCGCAGCCGGTTCCCCGCAACCTTCCCAAACGATTCGAGCCTCGCAACCTCCGCCGGCTCGGTCAACCGATGGGAGATGAAAATTTTCTCACGAGACCGGTTGACGGAGCGACTTCAATCGGCGAGACTGGCGCCGTCTCATGGAACGGTGGACTGGCTGGGCCATTCTGGAACGGCCTGACACCGGTTGGAGCGTGTGATCGCTGGGCCACGTTGTGCGGTCTGCGAAGTGTCTCGATAGCGGAGCGGTTCTCCCAGAGCGGTCTGTCCACAGGAAGGAGGTTCTGCCATGCACAAGGTCAAGCTGGCGGCTTGCGCGATCGCTTCGCTGGCAGCCGTACCGGGCATCGCCACTGGAAGCGAGCGGTTCTGGGGCAATGACGATGGCGGCAACTTCGGCGATCCGCTCAATTGGATGCCGGTGGGGACCCCGGATGCAGCTGATACGGCGGTGTTCAACCTCGATGCAGCGTATGGCGTAACATTCGCTGCGGACCGCAAGACCGCTCAGGTGCATCTTCACTCGGGGCACGTCACCTTCGAGCTCGGCGGAAACACCTACACCGTGGAGGCGACCAGCGACCCCAACGTCATTGTCGGCATGAGCGATGGAGATTCTGCGAAGCTCACGCTTGTTGATGGCACCCTCCACTCGATGTGGCAGAGCGTCGTGGGGTACGGCGGTGACGCCGAAGGCATCGCGATCGTTGCCGGTCCCGATGCCAGGTGGTCCAACGCATCGAGTCTGATGGTCGGGCGCGGAGGCAGCGCCAGTGGCACGTTGCGTATCCAGGATGGGGCGACCGTCGAGTCCAGCTTCGGATACGCCGGGTTCTTCTCCGGCGCCACGGGGACCGTCGAGGTCAGTGGAATCGGATCGAGCTGGACCATCGATTCCATTTTTGAAGTGGGCAAAGCCGGCTCCGGTACTCTGCTGATCTCCGATGGAGCGACGGTTTCCAACGGGCTTTCGAGCACGCTCGGCGATCAGGCCGGGAGCACGGGCGAGGCCGTGGTCACGGGGGCGGAATCGCTCTGGACCACACCCTCCGCCACCTACGTGGGCTTTAGCGGCGACGGATCCCTCCGGATTGAAGCAGGTGGAACCGTCTCGAATTGGCTTGGGGCGGTCGGCCGCCGGACGGGGGCCCGGGGCCACGTCACGGTGACGGGACCGGGATCGCAATGGCAGAACGGCAATGTCCTTGTCGGCCCCGACGGCGACGGTGTGCTCGAGATGGGGCCGGGCGGTCTGGTGACGGCGACGAACGCCTACCGGCAGGGCGCAACGGGAACCCTACGGTATGCCATCGCAGGCAACGATCCCGTGGATGGATATGGCCTGCTGGAGGTCGGCGAGGAAATGGACCTCGCTGGAATCCTTGAAATCGTGCTGATCGATGGCTACTCGCCCTCGCTGGGGGACTGGTTTGGGCTCCTCGCCCCACCAGACACCATCGATGGAGGTTTCACCACGATCGACTTCTCCGCTGCGCCGCTGGCCGAGGGGTTGGAATGGGATGCCGGTGACCTCTACACGCAGGGGATCATTCGCGTGGTGCCGGAACCTGGAACGCTCGTGTGGTTGGCCGCCGGCGGGATTGTCCTGCTTGGCAGGCAGCGCCGTCGCTTGATTGCAGATTGACAGCCGCCGGCGGTCGACTCGAGGTTGACGGACCCCGGTCGCCACAAAGACACACAATCTCCCAACTGGGCGGGATAAAGGGTTCGGGAGCATACAAGGCGTCCGTTGCGGGTCGGCCCGGCCTTCGGGAACGCAGGGTTTCGGTCAGGGACAGTTGCCCGCCCGGTTGCGAGATTTGGCGGTCTGCGCCCTACGGTCGGCCGCGCTGGATGCAGGTTCGCTGCGCCTCCGGTCCCACCTCGGATTGTGGCTGCTGCACGATCGCCGCCCGCCG
>PUMS01000403.1 GCA_003551485.1 Phycisphaeraceae bacterium
GAAGAGAAGATGAGCTTCCTCGAGCTGCTGGCCAAGGGCCGCTGGTTCATGCTGCCCATCGGCCTTTGCAGCCTGCTGGCGGTGACGATCATCATCGAGCGGCTGATGGCCCTCCGCCGCAAGGCGATCATCCCGCCGGGCTTTCTCGACGGGCTCAAGAACGTGCTCAAGGACCCGCAGCGCGACCGCCAGCGCGCCGCCGAATACTGCCACCGCTCCGACTCGCCCACCGCGCGGGTGGTGGCGGTGGGCATCCGCAAGATTCCCCAGGGCGTCGAGGCCGTCGAGCAGGGCATCGAGGATGCCGGTGCCAACGAGATGGCCAAGCTCCGCCGGAATCTGCGGATGCTCTACGGCGTGGCTGCGGTGGCGCCGATGCTCGGGCTGCTGGGCACGGTGTGGGGCATGATCCAGGCCTTCCAGGTCGCCGCCATCGGCGGCCTGGGCGGCGGTGCGCAGCAGCTTGCCTCGGGCATCTACGAGGCGCTGGTGACCACCTTCGCGGGCTTGGGCGTGGCCATCCCCGTGCTGGTCTTTTACTACTTCTTCCAGGGCCGCATCGAGCGGCTCGTCAGCGAAGTCAACGATGTTTGCGAAGGCTTCATCGAGCATTACCTCAGCCACGAGGATGACGGTGACGCCGCCGCCACGCAGCCGGCCGAGTCGCGCCGCCATCGCGATGCGGCCGCCGGCAGCACCGGCAGCGCCGCCGATGACGATGGCGGCGAGCAGCCCGTGCCCAGCCCGGCGTAAGCCCGCCGCGCAAGCGGCCCTGGGCCCGCCACCATCGGCCATCGACGCCCGACGTTGGAGTTGCCACCATGCGGATCAAGGAAAACCAGGGCCAGGATGAAGAGCAGATCAACCTCATGCCGTTGATCGACATGGTGTTCTTGCTGCTGATCTTCTTCCTCGTGGCCACGACGGTGGCGCAAGAGGAGCGCGAGCTCGAGCTCGACCTGCCCGGCCTCGCCGCCGAGCGGGCAATCTCCGAAGCGCCGCAGCAGTTGATCATCAACGTGCTCGAGGATGGCACCGTCCGCGTCGAGGGCCGCACGCTGGATATGGATGAGCTGCGCGGGCGACTGGCGAGGCTGCTGGAGGAGCAGTCGCGTCGGGAGGTGCTGATCCGCGCCGATGAGCGCAGCATGCACCGCTACTTCGCCCGCGTGGCGGGCCTGTGCCGCGAGGTGGGCGTGGGCAAGATCGAGGTCGGCTACATCTACGATGAATCCCCATAGCCGCGAAGCAGCGCTGGCGCGCTGCCGGCCCGCAGCGTGCCTCAGTTGAGCGCCGCCGCGCGGCCGCAGGATGAAAGGATTCGACATGGCTGATGACCAAAGCGACAGGCCGCGCGGCACCGGTTCCTGGCTGCGCCGTTACCAGTGGTGGCTTGCCGGTGCGGCGTGCGGTGCGCTGCTGCTGGGGCTGCTGATCTTTGCCGCGATGCAGGTGACCGGCGTTCGCATCTATACCGATGAGCGCACCATCCGCCTCACCGTCAGCGAGGCCACGCCCCGGAGCGTGCTCTGGACCGAGCCGCAGCGGCTCGGCGAGATGTTCACCACCGAGCAGCCCGAATACGAGCCCACGCTGTCGGCCGATGGCGATGAACTCTTCTTCGTCCGCGGCCTGCCCGGCCGGGGTGCCAACATCTACTTCAGCCGGCGCGCGCGGGGCGAGTGGTCGACGCCGCGGCCGGTCGAGGCGGTCAACAGCGACTTCGATGACCTTGGCCCGCGGCTGTCGGCCGATGGCTCGGTGCTGCTTTTCTATTCCAACCGTCCCGGCGGTGTGGGCGACAGCGGCTACGACATCTGGGCCTCGAAGCGCGGCGAGGAAGGCTGGTCCGAGCCGTTCAACCTCGGCCCCAACGTCAACAGCCCCTACAACGAATACAGCCCCGCCCTCACGCCCGACGGCCGGCGGCTGTTCTTCGCCTCCGACCGCCGCATCGCCGAAGCCGAAGGCCGCCAGCCCATGTGGCAGGCCACCATCCGGCACATGGGCGGGCCCACGGGCTTTGACATCTTCATGGCTGAGATTCCGCAGCGCGAGGATGAAGCCGCGCCCGGGGATGAAGCCGCGCCCCAACCCGTTCATACCGATGAAGCTGAAGGTGAAGCCGAGATCGTAGCGGAGACTGACGCCGAAGCCGACCCGCCCCAGCCATCGGCCGATGATCCGCCCGCCGCGAGGCTGCTTCTGGAACTGGGCGAGGCCGAGTATCTTGAAGCGCTCAGCAGCGACTATCACGAAGGCGCCTGCGCCGTCTCGCCCATGGGTGACTTTCTCTACTTCAGTTCCAACCGGCCCGGCGGTTACGGCGGCTTCGACATCTACCGCGCCCGCCTGCACGTCGACGGCCGCATCGGGCGGGTGGAGAACCTCGGCCGGCCGGTCAACAGCGAAGCCAACGAGACCGACCCGTTCCCGGCGATGAACGGCTTTCGGCTTTACTTCAGTTCCGACCGCGCCCGCGAGCCGGGCCATTACGACCTGTTCAGCGCCGATGCCTCCGAGGTCTACCGCGATCGCGAGGGCGGGGGCCTGCCCACGCTGGGCTGGAGCTGGTGGCTGCTGCTGCCGGCGCTGCTCCTGCTGCTGGCGCTGCTGCCGCTGCTGATGAACGACGCCACCTACCGCCGCCTGTCGCTGATGCAGAAGTGCGTGCTGCTGTCGCTGCTGGCCCACCTGCTGATGCTGGTGCTGATGAGCGCGGTGATGGTGGGCATGGAAGTGATGGAGCACGTCTGGGAGCGGCCGGAGGCGACGATGACGATGGACCTCGATGCCGCGCAGCAGGTCGAGATGACCATGCAGGTTCGCCGCCAGCGCGGCGAGGTCGAAGCCGCCGAGCCGGGCGAGGTCGAGCTCAGCGCCCGCGGCCGGCCCGCCGCGGTGCCCGATGATGCCCCGCGCCTCACCGACCACGCCCCGCCGAGCGCCCAAGCCCGGCCGACCGACTCCATGGTCGCCATCGCCCGCACCGACCCGGCCGACACCCCGACCGAGCCCACGGAGGCCGTCGAGCCCATCGCCCAGGCCGCCGCGCCCGCCGCGCCGGCCATCCAGCCGGCCCGTCCCGACCATACGCCCGTGCGGCAGGCCGAAGCCGACCAGGCC
>PUMS01000126.1 GCA_003551485.1 Phycisphaeraceae bacterium
ATCCCCCACTCCCCCCCCCATCCCCCCTCTTCCAATCCGCTCACTGCCGCTCCAGCCGCGCAGCGCGGATCGGGTGCAACTCGGGCTCGACGCCGGGGCGGTGGATCACCAGGCCGACCGTGCCCTCGAAGACGATGCCCTCGCCCTCGAACGTGAAGCGGTCGCGGTTGAGCAGCGAGAGAATCCGCGTGCCGTCGGCCAGCGTGATGCGAAGGATGCGGCCGTCGTCATCCAGTCGCTCGATGTCGGCCACGGCCTCATCCGCATCACGCACCGAGAACACCCACGTGGCGCTGGTGTGGGTCGGCATCCGCCAGCGCATCGCCACCGATCGGGTGTCCACCGGCTCCTCGCGGCCGAAACGCGGACGCTGCTCGTAAGGCAGCGGGTTGCCCTCATCATCCTCGTGAACGTGGTCGTTCTTGTTGTCGCGGTCAAACAGGTCGAAGCTGATGTCATCGGGGTAGGCCATCACCAGCTCGCCCACCACGCCCTCCGGCGAGGTCATCGTCGCCCCGCCTTCGCGCGCCTCCAGGCCGTCGGGCTGATAGGAGTGCATCCGCCAGACCGTTTCGCAGGTGGTCTCGACGTTGTCACGCACGATCAGCACATCGGGGTGGACCAGCAGCACCTGCCGGTCGTAGCCGTTGGTCAGTGCCACGGGGCTGGAGCGCGACAGGTCGAGCTCGGGGTTGTAGGGAAACAGGTTGCGAGCGTTGGCGTAGTCGTAGCCTTCGGCGTACTCATCGTCGCTGATCCACCCCGCGGGGTACTTGCACGGCAGCGGCCAGTTGTTGACGCCGACGAACTCGATCTGCGTGCCACCGGCCGGGCCCTGCTTGTAGTCGTTCCAGTAGGTGCCGCCGGGCGGTGAGCCCCATGCAGCGCCGCCGAAGAAGTGCACATCGCGGCCCCAGAACCACATCCGCCCCTTGTCCTGGTGGTGATGGCCCCAGCTCTGGCCGGAGCGCAGCACGAGGAAGGTCTCCTGAGGCGGGCCCTCATCGACCGGGCGGAAGCCGCGCATCACCGTGCCGTAACCCTGGAGCCACCGGCTGGTCAGCTCCACCGGCCGCGGCTCGATGCCCTCTGGAACCTCACCGTCATCCTCGGCCACCATCCAGGCCACGCGGCCGATGATGTCCTGCACCTCGGGGTTGTCCGACCGGGCAAAGCGGTCCAGCCACCGCCCCAGCCGGTCGGCCGGCCCGGCGGTGCTCAAGCCGTGGTCGCCCACCGGCGGCACGACGCGGCCGCCGAACTGCTCATCGTGCGGTGAGTAGACGTAGATGAAGAACTCGAGCATCCGCGCGAAGCGCGGGTCATCGTAGAAGTTGCGGCGGTCGTTGGCCGCCAGGGCATCGACCAGCGGCATCACCGTGCGCAGCGTGTGGTTGGCGTAGGTGTGGCTCTCCTCCCAGCAGCCGCTCTGGGGGTAGACGTAGGTGTCCAGGGCCATGTCGAAGCTGACCTCGGCGTGCTCGATGAAGCGCATGGCCTCGGGGTGGTTGCGGCGGGCGAGCTCGACGCCGTGGGTGGCCACGTAGCGGTAGAGGTCGGCGTTGAAGTTCTGGTTCTCCATGCCCTGGTAGAAGGGGTTGATGGCCTCGGGGTCGGTCCAGGGCAGCATGGCGCGCACGCTGGGGTAGGCCGAATCGTCCATGCCCATGTAAGCGCGCATGGCGCGAAGGACCAGGTCGTTGTTCTGATCGGGCCCGGCGGTGACCTCGACGGGCGAATCGGCCCAGGGCTCGGTCCGCGGGGAGGTGCGCCGGATGTGCGGGTTGGAGCCGTTGAAGTACTGAAGCCCCGACCGGCCGCCGGTGTTCTTCAGCACCACCGCCGCGGTGCCGCCCACGGGCCGGTCGCCGGGCATGGTGTCCTCGGGCGCCACGGGTGAGCCGTCGCTGTTCCACACCAGCGGCAGGCGGTTGAGCCGGTCCAGCGGCCACACACCCTCCTGCACGTGGGCCTTGGCGAAGAAGTTGCTGTCATCGCCGTCCACGGCGAAGATCGCCCATCGCCGATGACCCTCGTTGAGCCAGGCCTCCATGGCGATGCGGTCCTCGCTGCCCTCGAGGCCGACCACGCCGCGGCTGAGGCGGTCGCCGGGCACCTGCGGCCGCTTGTAGAGGTCGACGTGGTTGATCTTGGCACGCGTCCACAGGTCCGGCCGGATGTAGAACCCGCCCACTGCCAGGCCGTCCTCCGACCGCAGCGCGATCGTCTCCTGCTTGCCGCGGAAGTAGTTGAACTGCGACCAGATCACCATCCGCGCCAGCGCCGTCTGGCCTTCGATCTCGATGAAGTCGTTGGCCGGGTTGCTTGCGCCCTCGATCTGCTGCCAGTCCACCAGGCGCTGGTCGCGGGGGAAGAAGAAGTCCTCGGCCGCCCAGTCCTCGAAGTTGAAGATGAACCGCGTGTTGCCGCCGACATCGAAGTCCTCGGCCAGTTGCACGTAGGGCTTGCCCGTGTAGAAGCGCAGGCGAACGGTGTAGGTGCCGCCGTTACCGAAGTGGTAGGTCAGTTTCGACTCGAAATACACCGGCCCGTGCTCGGTCCGGCACTCGATGCCCACCACCCGCTGCATGCTGTCCAAATAGCCCGAGCCGACCCACTTCTCACCGTCTTGCGACACCGCGATCACCGGGCCGGGCACATCGAAGGCCGGTTGCGGCCGGTCGAACTCGCCGCCGCCGACCGGCACCCGCGCCCGGAACGTGCCCGTGTCCACGATCGCCGTGGGCACGCCGCCGACCGGCTCGGCCGGCTCGACCGACACCGCGCTGGGCGCGTTCTCACGCTCGACCGGCGCCACCACCCGGATGAGCTTGTGGCGGTCCTCACCCGTGCCCGGTCGCAGCCGCTCGGGGTCCTCCTCATCGGGGATGAAGGGGAAGCTCACCAGCGTCCACACCCGGGCCTTTTCCACCGCATCTTCGCTGCCCTCGAGCACCTCGACCTGCCAGGGGCCCGCATCCAGGCCGATCTGATCCTTCGCCACCGGCTGCTCGAAGCGCACGTCGAACGACACCGGCTCATTCTCGTAGGCCATGGCGAAGTAGTCGTTGACGGCGAAGGTCTTCTCGAAGCGGCCCTCGGCCGCGGCGGGGGTGGCCGGCACCAGCGCCAGCACCAGCGCGGCGGCGGCCGGCAGATGCATCATTGAAAGGTCATTCCATCGGCGCATGATTCAACTCCTGCGTGTGTGTCTTTCCCGCTTACCGGTGGTTCTGGATCATCCGCTTGAAGGGCTCGGCCAGCTCGTCGCGCTGTTCGGGCCGCTCGACGACGGTGAAGGCCATCTTCCGCGTGCCCTGGCCAAGCGCCATCTCGAAGGTGATGTGGCCCTCGTAGAGCGAGTCGCCGATCATCTGTGCGGTCGCCGGATTCGGGGTCGAATCGCTCTTGGACTCGGGCCCGATGAAGTGGCGGCTGGCCGGGTCGCCGGGCAGTTGCCGCCGCTGCCAGAGCTGCGCGCTCATCGAGGCTGCGCCCTGCCACGCGTCGATGTCGCGCATCCAGAAGCCGGCCACGTCGCGCTGCGACGGCTCGGGTCCAATCACCGCCACAGCGCCGGGCGCGGCCGAAGCATCCTCGACCGTGGCGTGGATGGTCACCTCCGGCTTGTCGTAGTAGCACGGCATGTAGAGAAAGGCATGGTCATCGCCGGCAAAGTCGCTGACCACCGCCGCGGCCGGCTGCCAGCGGTAGAAGAAGTCGAACACGTACAGGTTGCGCGGCCCAAGCGCGCTCTCTTCCTCGATCAGCACCACGCCATCGCGGGCCGTCAGCGTCACCTCGTAACGGGCATCATCCTCGAAGCGGTAGGCAAGCTCGGCCCGCCAGAGCACGTCTGCATCGGCCTCATCGCCCTCGGTGACGGTAGCCTCGAAGGAAAGCAGCAGCGGGTAGGTCTCGAGATAGCCCAGCCCGCGCCACACGCCATCCGGCCCCTTGAATGCCGCGATCGGACCGGGCACCGAATGCGGCTCGGCGCCCTGTTCGAACTCGACCTGCCCGTGCGGAACCCGAACGGCGAAGCCGCCGGCCTCCATCTGGCGCAGGTCGATGGCAAGCTCGCGCGGCTGAGAGGGCGGCGGTGAGTTGACCCCACCCACCGGCGGCATCGCCGGCCCATCCACCGCCTCATCCCGCTCCCCCGGAAGTTTCCCCTGCTGTTCTCCCGGAAGTGTTCCGGGGTCGTCCCGGGTAACATCAGCCCTGCCGGACGAGGCCGCCGTCGCCGCGGGCTCGTCCACCGGCGGCTCGGCACAACCGGCCAGGAACATGCTCAGCAGCAGCACCGCCACGCCGCGCCGCCGCCCCAACCGTTGCAGGAACAATACCGACATCAGGATCACCTCCTTCAGGGAGCACCGCCAGACCGCCACCGACGATCCCGGCAGCGCCCTGTCCAGCCTCTAACGTACCACCGCCGCCGATTCTTGCACACCGTACCGGCCAGAGCAGCCAACGGCCCGCCTGCGTCACGGTCGACCGTGGTGCGCCCGTTGCTGAGTCGATCACGACCGCACCTGCTGCGAACGTGGGACAGCGTTGTCTTGCGCGAAGGCGCCAAAGGCCAGAGGGAGGATGGCGGGACGGCTGCACGCCCCCGATGCTTGCCGGGGTCGGGCTCACTCCAGGGGGCGCAGGCGGACGGCGATCACCCGGCCTTCGGCGTCGAGTTCCACTTCCTTGGCCTCGTACTCGAGCATCGAGAAGACCGTGGTCCGCCGCCAGTGCTCGATCTGCTCGGCGGTGTGCTCATCGGGGTGGGGGATGGTCCTGTCGTACTCGGCAATGGACTGCGGCGGGCCGAGCTTCTCGACCACCTGCTCGTGGGTCATGCCGTAGAGGTCCTGTGGCTGGGGGGGAGCCTCGGGCAGCTCGAGCATCGCCGCGGCGATGGCCAGGTAGATGAACACGCCGCAGATGTCGGCCACGGAGGTGATCAGCGGCGCGCTGGCCGTGGCCGGGTCCAGACCCAGTCGGGCCAGCAGGAACGGCAGGCTCATGCCGATGACGCTGCCCATGACCACCACCAACACCATCGTCAACGCGATGACGGGAATGATATCGGGGGCACGGTAGAGGCCGACCAGTGACACGGCAATGGCCATGGCCACGCCCAGGGTCACGGCGACGTAGAGTTCCTTGCCGATCAGCTTGAACCAGTCCTTCATCATGACTTCGCCGGTGGCCAGGGCGCGGACCATCAGCGTGGCCGACTGCGAGCCGGCGTTGCCCGCCGAGTCGATCAGCAGCGGCATGAAGGCGATCAGAGCGGTGACGGCGGCGAGCATTTCCTCGTAGCCCTCGATGATCTCGCCGGCAAACATGTTGATGAACACCAGCACCAGCAGCCAGGGTGCCCGGCGGGAAAAGAGCATCCACCAGCTCGCCTCGCCAGGGCCCACACGGAGCGTGGCGACCGAGCCCATCTTGTGGAAGTCCTCGGTTGCCTCCTCCTCGGTGACGTCCATGACGTCGTCGACGGTGACAATGCCGACGAGCTTGCCCTCGGTGTCGATCACCGGCAGGGCGATCAGGTCGTATTCCTGGATCAGCCGCGCGGCCTCTTCGTCGCTGTCGTTGATGCCGATGCTGACCACCTCGGTCTGCATCACGTCGCTGACGCGCTGGTCGGCGTCGGCCAGGATCAGGTCCTTGAGCGAGACCAGGCCCTTCAGCCGCGTCTGCTCGTCCATGACGTAGGCGTAGTAGATCGTTTCCTTGCGCGGCGCCTGAAGGCGCAGCAGGTCGATGGCCTCGTTGACCGTCAGGTCCTCGGGCAGGGCGGCGAAGTCGGTGCTCATTACCGCCCCGACGCTGCCCTCGGGGTAGGTGGTCAGCCGTTCGGTCACCTCACGCGCCGGTTCGGGCAGCAGGTTGAGCACCTGCTCGGCGACCGGCTCATCGAGGGCCTGAATCAGGTCGGTGCGGTCATCGGGCGCCATCTGGGCCACCAGCCGGGCGGCCTCCTGAGGCTCGGCGGCGGCGTGAGCCTCGATCAGGCGCTTCTGGTCGTCGAGGTCGAGGTGGGCGACGATCTCGGCGTTCTGTGGCGCCGGGGCGGCGCGCAGGATCTGCCACATCTCCGTATCATCGAGCTGCTCGAACAGTTCGGCGACGTCGAAGGGGTGGGCATCCTCGAGAATGTCGCGCAGTGTGGCGCGGTCATCGGTGGCGAGGATTTGGCGCAGTTCATCCAGCGTGGGAAGTGGGGACATGGCTGTCTTCCTTTCTGTGGCCCGGCCGGCCGCGATGGCCCTGCGGCGCCGGGCAGGAAGACAGCCGGTCGACTACCCGGCGAGGATCAGCCGGGCGGGCGAGCGGCGGTCCGGTCCCGGTGCCCAGGGCCGGCCTGACCCGGTAGAGTCGGGCTCATCGGCGGCGGCACTGAGGGGGCGGTTCGGACTGCTACTGGCGCTGTCGTCCATGGTGCAAACGGTCTCCAACAGGTCGAGCCGTACCTGCGTGCATCCTCATGTGCGCGGCGGGCTGCCATCGGCCAGGCCGCGCCTATCCGGACACTGCGGTCTCAACCCATCGCTTCGCGATGCGCCCGCCCCGCGGCGGGCGCTGTTAAGGGTTAAATAGCGCAAAAACGGGGCCGTGTCAACCGACGCCCCGGTTGAACGTGGCCGGTGTGCGGGAACTTCTCGGATCGGATTGATGCAGGGCGCCCCGCCGGCCGCAGGCCGCTTACCCGCCAGTGCCCCCTGGGCCCGTCATTGCACTGCTGGACCCGCCACCAGTGGCCCCCTCACGCCCGGCCCCGGTGGCCGGCGCAGGCGGCGGCCTTGGCGCTGAGCAGGCCCTCGTGAAGGGCCAGTTCATCCTCGAGCACCTTCAGGTAGTGTTCGAGGCGGTGACGGGCATCATCGAGTGGGCCGCCGAAGCTGCGGTTGGGATCGTTGTAGATCAGCCGCACGGGTATCTCGCTGATGTTCAGGCCCGCGGCCACCGCGCGGACCCAGAACTGAAGCGGAAAGGCGTAGCCCTTGACGGTGAACGACAGCCGCTTGATCGCCTCGATGCGGTAGGCCTTGAAGCCGCAGAAGGCATCGGTCAGCGACAGGCCCAGCGATTCGTTGAGTTTCTGCGTGATGAGCTGGTTGATGCTCTGGCGGTCCGGCGGCGGCCGGTCGACGGCGCTGGCGGCGTCCATGTACCGGCTGCCGCTGATGACGTCGATGGGTGGGTCGGCGCGGTCGGCCTTTTCGATGGCGCTGTAGAAGGTGGGCAGGGCCTCGGGCTCGTGCTGCTCATCGCAGTCCATGGTGATCAGCCACTCGTAGCCGTAGCAGCCGGCCCACCGGAAGGCATCGACCAGCGACTGGCCGTAGCCGCGGTTGCGCGCATGGCGGATGACCTCGACCGGCTGTTGAGCCAGCAGGATGGGCGTGCGGTCGGTCGAGCCATCGTCGATGGTCAGGACGTTGGGAGCGTAATCCAGGATGCGCTCGAGCACGCGCGAGACGTAGCGCTCTTCATTGAACACGGGCACGGCGATGAGGATTCGCATCGAAGCGGGCTCCGGGGGCATGGCAACACGTCGGCGGGAAAGGCGGCGCGGCAGCGCGGGCCAAGCGCATCGCCGACCACCCGCTCGCACCTTCCTCACGGAGTTTAGTCGGATCTCAAATGTCGATCAACGTCGATATGTCGCGGCACGCCGGGCCCAACCCAGTCGCGGATCATCACAACCAGTTTCCAGGTAAATATTTATGCTGGCAGAGCCGCCGCGGGCAACCGGAGGCGTGGCTCGAAGGGCGCCCCAGCCATGCAACGACCGTGCGGGGCGGGCGGGTTCGATCTGGTGATGGGCGGCCAGGACACTCACCCCCAATGGCCCGACACCTTGAGGTGTTCGGCCAGGTCGATCAGTTCGGCCAGGGCGAGCTGTTCCGGGCGGCGGGTGGGGTCGAGGCCGGCGGCGGTGATGCGGTCGCGGCCGAGGATGCTGCCGATCTGTTTTCGACGTTTCTGGAAGAGGGTCTGCACCAGCGCGGCCAGGGCGGGAAGGTCGTCGCTCAGCGGTCGGGCGCGGCGGGTGATCTGGACCACGGCGGATTCGACCTGCGGCGAGGGCCAGAAGCAGTGCGGGCTCAACGTCGCCAGGCGCTTCACCTGGCAGGTGGCCTGGATGAGGATGCCCAGCGGGCCGTAGTCGCGGCCGCCGCGGCTGCTGGGGCCGCCGGGCCTGCCGGGCCTGCCGGGGCTTCCGGGGGTTCCGGGGGCGGCGGTGAGCCGGTCGGCCACCTCACGCTGCACCATTACCACCCCGCCGCGCATCCGCGGCCAGTCCAGGGCGAGGTTGACCAGCAGGGGGGAGGCGATGTTGTAGGGCAGGTTGGCCACCAGCTTGAATGGCTCATCGCCAAGCGCGGTAGCGACAGCCGGGGCGAGTTGCCGCTTACCGGCCAGCACATCGCCCATCACCAGCGTCACGCGGTCGGCCCAGGGCGCCAGGCGCTGGCGCAGCAGCGGCTCGAGGTCGGCGTCGATCTCGCTGGCGATCAGTTCGGCCCCGGCCTCGAGCAGCCGTTCAGAAAGCGCCCCGGTGCCGGCACCGACCTCGAGCACGCGGTCGCCGGGGCCGATGTCGGCGGCTTCGACGATGCGGCTCATGTGGTGGGCATCGTGCAGGAAGTTCTGCCCCAGCCGCTTCTTGGGATGCAGCCCGTAGGCGGCCAGCAGTTGCTGGATCTGCGAGAGCGTCTGGGCCATGAAACGAGTGTAGCCGGTGCCGGCTGCCACTGGCGGGCAAGTCACCCGTGACACCCGGCGGGTCAGACAACGGCCAGGAAGAGGCTGAACACGATATGCACAGCGATGTTGATTACGGCGATGATGACGGGCTGGACGTTGTCGAAGGTTTCGATGTGGCTGATCCAGTAGCCGGCATACACCACGATGCCGGTCAGAAGGGGCCCGAACAGCAGAACCGGCCCCACAAGCAGGATCACAACCGCCTGCACTCCGGAGACAACGAGCACGACGATCGCCTCCTTGGCCAGCGACTCGAAGGCGATGGGTATGCCAAGTACCGCCAGCAGCAGCGAGGCCAGGGGAAGCGTGATGACCAGGGCTGTGGCGGTGATGGCCCACAATATGATCAGTTCGGCAAAAGGCATCGGGGCTCCTTGTGTCGAGACCGACAGGTGCGCAGTGAGGGCGATTCGGTCTGCCTCAACGGCAGAGGCGATGGTAACCGTTGGGCTCGGATGCGGTCAACGCGGGGATTCGGGTCAGACCCTCATGCGGTGGGTGTAGATGAGCCATTCGAGCATCAGCAGGACGAGGGCGAGCAGGATGAACCAGTGCCACACTTCCCGGCGCGCTTCGCCCTCGGCCTCGGCCAGGGCCCCGGCGCCGGCGCGGACCGGCAGGCTTTCGCTTGCGGCGGGGTTGCTCTCGAGTTCATCGAGCATGTTCACCGCGATCCGCTGCCACTGCGACGCCACCGGCTGCTGCGCGCGGTAGAGGCCGGCACGCTCGAACGGTGGCAGCAGGGCCACACCATCCTGAACGCGGGCCCGGACCTCGACAGGGCCTTCATAGGTCAGCTCATCCAGATCGACATCGGCCAGTACGCGCAGCGGTGAACCGCCCGGTACCGTGGCGATGCCTTCGGCATCGGCAGTGCCCAGCGCCAGCAGCCGCAGCGCATCGGTGATGAACACGGGAAAGGCCGTCTCGCGGAGCCACGTGGTGGCGAAACCCCCGCCGCGGTGAAGCAACTCGAAGCTGGTGACGATGTGACGACGCCGCCCATCGCTCACGCGGGCCATCACCGGCCCGAACGGTCCCTCCATCAGCGTCCGTGCCCCCTCGGGCAGGACCAGGCGGCCGGGGTTGATGAAAAGCGTCTCATCGAGCACCTGATGCTCCAGCAGCGGGTCCTGGCGGTCCCAGTCGAGCAGGCGCTGAAACCGCGAGTCGCCATCCTCACCGCTGAGGCGCTCAAGGCCCGCCACCGGTGGCACACCGCCGAAGAAGAGGCTGTCCACCGGCGGCGATCGCTCGGGGCTGACCGCGTCGAAGACGATGGTGTGGTAGCCCTCCTGCCGCGCGGCCGACCAGGCCAGGGTCTCGGGGTCGAGCTCGGCGTACGCATCGGGACTGATGACGTCGAGGTGGTCCACGTCGGCACTGCCGATGGCGGTGCGGAGGGCGGGGTTGCCGCGGGTGACCAGCAGCACGCGAAGGCGCTGGGGCGCGGGCAGCAGCACGTGAGCGGCGTTGTCGGCCTCGAGCACGTCATCCACGTCCAGGCGGACCGTCAGCACCGTCTCGTGCGGCACGCGCACCCGCTTGGTGCGCGCGGTGGTGCCGGGGCCATCGCCCGTGGCCGCGGGCAGCTCGAGCACGGCGCTGTCGAAGCGCTGGCCGTCATCGAGCAGGTCCACCGCAATCGAGACCTCCTCGCGGCGGAAGTTGGCGATGCGGAAGAAGATGTCGGCGACCTCGGGGTCCTGGACGTCGCGCCGGGCGCGCAGGGCCACGATGGCGATGTTGTCCGGCTCGGCCTCCTCGACGGTGTGGCCGATGCGGCGGTAGACCACGCGCCCGGCGGGCAGCGTGATCGGGCCCGGATCGTCCACAGCGCCGTCGGAGAGGATGTAGACCACCGCCGATTCGGCCTCGCCCCCCGCGGTCTGGGGCGAGAGGAACGGCTCGATCAGTTCGATGGCCTCGCCGAGGCGGGTGGGCTGGTCGGTGGGCTGGATGTTGCGGATGGCGCTGCGGAGGGTAGCGCGGTCGTTGGTCAGCGCGGCCTCGACGCGGGCCTCGGCCGCGAAGCTGACGACCATGGCCCCGCCGCGGCCGACGTAGCCATCGACCAGCTCGATGGCCTTTCGTCTGGCCGCCTCGAAGCGCGAGGGGCTGACATCGGTGGCGTTCATCGAGCCGGAGCGGTCGATGAGGATGAACACCCGGTCGCCCTCGGTCACGCCGCCCTCGACCGCCGGGCGCGCGATCGCCAGCATCAGCGCTGACAGCACCAGCAGTTGCAGCAGCAGCAGCAGGTTTCGGCGGAGGCGCTGGAAGGGGGTGTTGACCTCCAGATCGTGTACGCTGCGGCGCCACAGCAGCGTCGAGCTGATCAGCAGCGGCCGGCGGCGGAGCTTGAGGAAGTAGAGCAGCACCAGCAACGGCGCGGCGATCGCCGCGGCGATCAGCCCGCCGGTGGGGTTGAGAAACGTCAGGGCCAGGGTGGGGGGCAGCGGCATCGCTTAGTTGAGCAGGCCGATACGGCGGAAGGAGTCGAGCACCAGGTTCTCGACGGGGTTGTCGGTCCGGGCCAGCAGCCAGGCGATCTGCCGCTTGTTGCACTCGCTTCGCACGTGCCGGCACCAGCCCTCGGCCGCTTCACGATAGCGCTTCAGCAGCAGGGGGCTGATCGAGACCTCGGCCTCGAAGCCATCCTCGACGTCGCGCAGGGCCAGGTCGCCGCTGAGCTCGGCCTTCTCCGCATCCAGTTCCTGCGGGGCCAGGACCTGCACGGCGTAGGCATCGAAGCGGTCGCCGGCCAGGTAGCGAAGGCCGGCGGCGAAGTCGCCCTTTTCCAGAAAGTCACTGAGCAGCACCACCACGCCCTTGTGGCCCTGGCCGAGGGCGAAGCCGCGGGCCGCGGCGGGGAAGCTGCCGGCGCCGGCGGGCCGCTGGCGGGCCAGGAACTCGAGCATCTTCGGGATCGGCCGCCTGCCGCGAAGGCCCGGCATCTGCTCGACCACCCCGTTGGCCACGGCGTACAGGTGCACGCGGTTGAAGCGCACCAGGCCGATGTAGCTCAGCGCTGCGGCCAGCCGTTTGGCATGGAGCAGCTTGTTGGGATCGCCCCAGTCCATCGAGGCGCTGACATCGAGCACCACGCACAGGGCCAGGTCCTGCTCTTCCATGAACAGGCGAAGGAACAGCTTGTCCAGCCGGGCGTAGAGGTTCCAGTCGATGAAGCGCAGGTCATCTCCGGCGACGTAGTTGCGGTAGTCGGCGAACTCGACGCTCTGGCCCCGCTGCTTGCTTCGCCGCTCGCCCTGGAGCGTGCCGGCAAAGAGCTTTCGCGAAGCGATGTCCAGCTTCTCCATCTGCCGGATGAACTGCGGCGTCAGCAGCATCTGGAGCGCTTCGGCGGTGTCGCGACTGGTGGGGGCCTGGGTCATGGGGGTTGGCGGGGGATGCGAGGGCTCAAGGAAAGTGGGCCGCTCAGGCGGCTTCATCCACGGGCAGGGTGTCGATGATCTCCTCGAGGATCATGTCGGGTGTGAAGCCCTCGGCCTGGGCTTCGAAGTTGAGGATCACGCGGTGACGCAGCGCCGGCAGCAGGGCGGCGCGCAGGTCGTCGATGCTCACGTGGCTGCGGCCGGCCAGCAGTGCGGCGACCTTGCCCGAGAGCACCAGCGTCTGGGCGGCGCGCGGGGAGGCGCCGTAGCGCAGGTACTGCTTGACCAGCCGCGTGGCATAGTCGCCTTCGGGATGCGTGGCCAGCACGCAGCGGATGGCGTAGTCCTGCACGTGCGGGGCGATGAGCACCTGGCGCACCAGCTTCTGGTAGCCGAGGATGCTCTGGGCATCGAGCACCGGCTCGATGCCCGGCTCGACGGCGCGGGTGGTGCGGTCGAGAATCTCGTGCATCTGCTCGCGCGTGGCGTAGCCGACCAGCAGCTTGTAGAAGAAGCGGTCGAGCTGCGCTTCGGGCAGCGGGTAGGTGCCCTCCTGCTCGATGGGGTTCTGCGTGGCCATGACGAAGAAGGGCCGGGGCATCGGGTGGGTGGTGCCGGCGACGGTGACGCTGCGCTCCTGCATGGCCTCGAGCAGGGCCGACTGGGTCTTGGGCGTGGCGCGGTTGATCTCATCGGCCAGCACGATCTGGGCGAAGATCGGCCCCTTCTGGAAGCGGAACTCGCGGTGGCCCTCGGCCGACTCGGCCACGATCGTCGTACCGGTGATGTCGGCGGGCATCAGGTCGGGGGTGAACTGCACCCGGTTGAACTTCAAGGAAAGCGCCCTGGCCAGCGAGCGGATCAAGAGCGTCTTGCCCAGTCCCGGCATGCCCTCCAGCAGCGCGTGGCCGCCGGCGAACAGGCAGGTGAGCACGCCATCGACGATGGCGTCCTGGCCCACCATCACGTGGGTGATCTGCTCGCGGACGGTGCTGTAGGCGTTGCGGAAGCGGTCGGCCTGCTCGATGAGGTCCTCGGGCAGTTGCTCATCATCGCCATCGCTGGCGGTGGCGGCTGCGGGTGTGCTGGCGGGGTCTTGGCTCATTGTGCGGGCTGGCTCCCTGGCTGTGGCGGCCCCGGTGTGGGGTGCAATGGTACGGGTGCACGGTCGGCGGGCTCAACGGTTGGTGCCGCGACGGTCGCGCGTGGCCCGCTTCTTGGCGTGAAGCAGGCGGCTGGTGACCGGGCCATCAACCGGCGAAGGTTCGAGCGGTTCATCCTCACCGCGGCGCAAACGCTGTGCCTTGTTGCGCCCATCGCCGCCGCCGCGGGCATCGGCCGCGACCGGCTGCGGCGCGGGCGTGGAAGGTGGTGGGGGCTGGTAGGTGGCCGCCGCGGCGGCGGCGCGGCCATCACCATCACCATTGCCATCGGCGCTGGCCTTGATGGCCGGCTCCAGTTGCGTGGCGTAGCGCGGGGCGAGACGCCGCTCGAGCTGCTCGCTTCGCAGCCGCAGCGCCCCGAGCGTCGGCGAGGGCGCCTCGGTCCGGGGCCGCACCAGGCCGACGATGGAATCGACCACCAGTGCTGCACCGTCGCGCAGCCCCTGCTGGCTCCAGGCGATGCGGCGGCAGGCCACGTCGGCCCAGAACAGGGCGATCGCCGCGATCAGCAGCGGCCACCACAGCGGCCGAAGCGTGCGGATGGGCACCACCGTCTGGCGGTCGAAGAAGGCGGCCGGCTCGACGTCGGCCGCCTGGAAGAACCGGCCGCCGCTTTCCTCGGCCACCCGGCGCAGCATCGACACATCGGCACGGAACTGGCCGAACTCCTCACCGGCGCGGCGGGTGGCCCCG
>PUMS01000077.1 GCA_003551485.1 Phycisphaeraceae bacterium
AACACCGCCTCGAGCACGTCCGTAACGTTTCAACACCCCTGGCGCAGTGGTTGCAGGAACACTGGCCGCGGGTCGACACCGCCGCCCTGCCCGAGGGCGGCATCCTCGAGTTGCCTGATGATGGCGAGATCACGCTCCAGACCTTCGAGCTCTGGCTGGCGCGGATCGAGGACTACCTGCAACTCGATGGTGATGAAGACCCCCGCACCACCCTGACCGATGCACCGCGCCGGCTCGATCAACTCAACGCCCGCCTGATGGAATTGCAGCAGGTCGATGCCGATGCCGCCGCGGGCCTGGCCTCCCGGATGGAGCAACTGCGCCACGAACTCGACCGCCTCGCCGCCCTGCCCGCCATCCGCGCCAATCTGAGACCACTGCAACAGGACACACGCATCTGGCTTCGCCAGGCCGATGAAATCGGCGATGAACTGGGCGCCGCCCTGTTCGCGGCCACAACCGACCGCGCCCAGTGGCTCGAGCGCACCCGGCAGATGCAGCGCATCGCCGCCAGCGCCGCCATCAACCAGACCTGGCGGCAGATGCGCGACACCGCTGTCATCGATGGCACGCGCTTCGATCAGCTCACCGCCGAACACCTCCAGCGCGACGCCGAAGCATTCAGCAACTGGCGTCAGCATCTGGAGGCTCTGCACGCAGCGCTGACCGGCATCGACGATGTGCCGGCGCTGGACCTGCCCGCGACGGCTGAGGAGCCCATCTGGCCAGAAGCGCTGGCCGGCGTCTGGCACCAACGGTGGGAGGCCCACCTTGCAGCGGCGATCGCCGAGCCCGCCGCCCTGCCCGTGCGGGATGACGGCGTTCCTGACTTCGCAGCCGCCCGCCGCGACGTCGAACGCCAACTGGCCGATGTCAAGGCTCAATTCGAGCAGCAGGCGGGCAACCTCCTGGCCATGCAACGGCGCCTTGATGCGTTGAAGCTGCCCGAAGAGGCCCCCGAACCCGATCAGCTCGACATGAGGCAACTGCTCCAGCGATGGCAGGCCTCATCCCTGGCCGAAGACGGCGCGGTCACCGAAGCGGTCGAGCCCATCCTCAGCCGCGCCCGTCAGGTCATGGCCGCCGCCAGCGAGACCGATCGTGAAGCACTTGCCCGGCTGGCGCGCGCGCCCACCACACCGCTTGAAACCGCCTTCAACGCCTGGCATCGCCTGGGCGAATTGGATGACCCGCCCTGGCCGGCCGACCTCCCCGAGCTCGAAGCCGAGGCCGACATCGTTGCCACACTGCGGGCGAGGCTGGTGCGGATGCAGGATGAGGGCCTCGGCCGGGCCGCCCTCGAGCGCATCGAGGCTCAACGGCCCGAACGATGGCTCACAGCCTTCCAGCAGGCCGCCACCGCCACGGCCATCGAAAGCCTCGCCGATCAGCGAACGCGCTTTGGCATCGAGGCCCTCGATCAGGTGCCCCAGCCAGATGCCCGGTTCAACCTGCTGCTGCTGGAGCTTCGACGTGGCCTCGATACCCTTGCCATTGACGATGAGGCCGCCGCCCGATCCCACGTCACGGCCATGCTGCAACACGCTCGGGGTATGGCCCCCCTGCCTGAGGCCGCCGGCGCCCTGCTCGACCGGCTCCAGGTCGCGCTTGAGGACGGCGATCAACCGCTCAGCACACTCCAGCGGGCTGGACCCGCTGCCCCGCAGGTGCCCCGGCCGCTGCGATGGGAGGTCGTGGCCGTCGAGGACGACGGCGATGTCATCGAGATGGCCTGGTCGCCGCCGCACCACCGCCAGACCGAGCATCGCATGCGCTTCGCCCGCATCCGACCGGGCAATGACGGCGAAACGGTCTACCTCGCGACCACCGAAATGCCCATCGGCCTGTTCACCGACATCCACGAGACACTTGACCGCTGGGAATCGCTCACGGCACTGATGGACCGCCACTTCGGCCAGTGGTTTGCCAGCCGCGGCGAGGCAGCCGACCCGCGCCGGGGCCCGGCGACGTGGACGCTGCGACGCGACCGCCCCGGCATGATTGGCAGTGTCATGCGACCCGGCGATGGCTTCGATGACGCCTGGTTCCTCGATCGCCTCTCACCGGGCCTGCGCCGCCGCACACTCTACGCCGAGGACCTCGACCCCGCGCTCAATCCGCGTGCCCCGCGGCGGGATCACCCCGCCCAGCAGGTCACCGCCCCCTGGGCGCTCTATACCGCCATGAAGCTCAACTGCCGCCTGCCCACCATCGGCGAGTGGCAGCAGGCTTATCAGGATGCCGGCTCCGCCGCCGTGCCCAATCTGCGCGATGCGGCGTGGAACCACCAGCAGGAGCACCTGCGCCGGATGCGGGTCTACCCCCGCGAGTTCGCACCCGATGGCGGCATCTTCCAGCCCGGCCGCGAGCGCGGCCAGCCGCGTACCGGCCGTGAGGCCGAGCCGGGCACGGGCGATGATGGCATCCTGTTTTTCGCGCCCGTGGCGGGCGATGCGGCATCGCGCTTCCATCACCTTGTGGGCAACGTCGCCGAGTTCGTGCTGTCCGATGCCCGCTGGCTGGAAGCACTGACCCGCGATGGGGCCGGGTTGAGGCCCAAGGTACTGGCCGAGGCCGCCCGGCAGCACGTGCGGACGTTCCACGTCATCGGCGGTTCGGCCCTTTCCCCGCCGCGACTGCCCGACGGCACACCGGCCAGGCCGCAGCAGGCCCACGCACTGGGTGAAGATGATCTGTTCCAGGCCTTTTCCGATGTGGGTCTGCGTCTTGCCTTCCCGGCGCCGCGCCGGCCGCTGGCCGGCCGCCTGCGCACCGTCCTCGATGAGGCCTTCGATGGGCAGCGTTACCTGTTGCCCGGTCAATGAGTTGGGCGGGCCCGGCCCGAGCGGGGCCGGACCCGCGCCAGATGAAGGATTCGTGTATGTCCCCTGATGTGTCAGCGCAGGCCACCTGGCAGGTGCCCGATGGCTACGTGGCGATACCCATCGCCGCCGATCAGCTCCAGGCCCCCCTTCGCCTCTGTGCAGTGGTGGCCCGGGAGCCGGACCCCGCCGCCGGCCACCTGGTCACGCTGCGCGAGCTGCTCGATGCGCGCGTCCTGCTGGGCTGCCTTACCGATGCCGGGGGCCAGGTCCATCGCTGGCTGGAGTTGTGGTTCCAGGACCCCGACCGGCTCGCCGATGTGCCCGCCCTGATCGAGGCGGAGTTGACCAACCTCGCCGTGGACCGCCGCTTCACCACCCAGTACGAAGCCCTGCGCAGGGCCGAGCCCGACGGCGTCATCGCCACCGGTGCCGAGGGCCGCCACCCCCTGCCTGTCTTTCTCGATGTCGAGGCCGGCCAACCGGTGCACCCGGCAGAGCCCGGGACGGCCAGCCCCTGGCAGCTATGCACCGACGATGCGGTGCTGGAAGAGTGCAACCTGCCCCGCTACAGCACCAGCCTCGCCCGCTACCTTCACCTGCCGGGCAAGACCGATGCCGCCAGCTTCATCCCCGTGACCCAGCGAAGCCCCGCGCCCGAGGGCGGCCTGGCGCTGGGCGACCTGCTCGGGGGGCGAGACCTCCTGCCGCTCAACCCCGGCGCCGGCCTCATGATCGTGCGGGAGCTGGCACCGATGGGTTTCGAAACCTTTCTCGACCTGCTGGCCGGCCAGAGCTGGCCGGGCCTGCGCCATGGCCGGCGAACGCTGCACCTGGGCACGGCCACACGGATGATGGCGACCGACCGCGACTTGTCCCTGCCGGCCGATGGGAGGCTGTTTCTGGGCACGCACGGCCGGCGCGGGCGGCTGGTCGAGTCCTATCACCTTCGCCTCTGCGCCCTGGCCGGCGCGATCGAGGCCATCTCGCAGCAGGTCGCCGCCACACAGCGCCCCCTGCTCAACCTTACTCCCGCGAGCCTGGCCGTCCGCCTGCCCCCGCCCTCGCGCGGGCTGCCCTACCTCTGGGCGGTGCGCACGCGGCTGGTGGACCCGGGTCACGTGGTTGAACTGGACATCGCCGGCGCGCAGGAAAGCTACGCCATGCCCGCGCGGCCGCTGGGGCCTTCGAGCTACCGGCCCGATGCCATCTCCGCCGCGGCCGAGGGCCACGGCTCGCTGCGCATCCGCCGGGTGGTGCCCGCGGCGGGTGACGCCACCAGCCTCGAGGGCACGTTCTTCACCGACCAGCGCCTGCCCGTGGCCGGCCACGACATGGTCTGGTTCCGCCTGCCGGTGGGGACATCGCGGCTGGACTTCTACGCCCGTGCCGAGACCGAGACCGCCCTGGCCCACGGTGAATGGCGCTTCCGCACCATCGCACGAGCGCTCGACCCGACGCAGGTGGCCCACCTCGAAGCCGCCGCCGGCCCCTCCATCGCCGATGTGCCTTTCAAGGTCATCCCCATGCTGGGTACCCCGTGCGACCTGTTCAGTTTCGCCGTGCTGTGCACCCGCGCCCTGCTGGTGGGTGAGCAGCATCCCCTGCCGGTGGCCCTGGACGAGATGCTCAGCCTGGCGCGGCACGCGGCGGACAGCCACGATGAAAAACGGCCCCTGAGCACCCGCATCCGCGAGCTGCTCGAGGCCGACTCGCGCTGGAGTGAATCGCTGGGCCCCCATCGTCTCAGCCACGAGCCGATCGAACCGACCGAGGCATGGGATTTGGTGCCCCCCGAGTTGTGGAGTGACACCCTGGCCATGATCGTTGGCGCCTTTCCCGGCATCGGCCCCGACAGCATCTGCCCCGACCTGGCCACCTGCCCTCGCGGCGGGGCGCACACCGTCTTCGACGCCACCCGCCACGAACTCGACCAACTGCTGCTCCGCACCCGGAGCCTTATCGTGATCGACTTCACCTACAACCGTGAGGTGCGCAACGCCATCCGCGACCTGACGCTAAGCCTCGATGAACACGTCGAGGCCGCCAATGCACCGCTGCGCTGATGGCCCGGACGCCCGGTCCATCGCCAGGCCGCGCCACCGCGGCCTATCGTCAGGATGCCCTTCAAGGAGTTTCAACCATGCGACGCTCAACAGCCCATATCAGCCCCGCCCTCCCGCTCATCTTTGCCGTGGGCCTACTTGCCGGGTGTGCCAGCCCGCCCAGGCCCATCGCCTACGACCTGGCCATCGAACCCGTCGAGGGCCTGCCCGTGCTCGCGGTCGATGTCATCGGCGTCACCGGCAGCGAGCTGCCCGAGTGGGAGCAGATGTCGATGAGCCGCTACTGGAGCAGCGGCACCGATGAGAACCGCCGCCGCGAGGACAACATCGCCGCGGATTTCATGTTCACCGACACCCTCCACGCCGGCCAGACCGACGCCATCATACTGCCCGCCGATGACCCGCTGTGGCAGCGCTGGCTCGACCGCGGCGCCACGCACCTGGTGGTGATGAACAACCTCGATGCCGATGAGGACCGCCCCGGCAGTGCCGACCGCCGCCGTCGCATCCTCCCCCTGGCGCGTAACACCTGGGAAGGTGATGAGCTTCGCGTGCAACTGCGCTCCGGCGGCTTCACCGTCCTGACGCGAGAGCGGCCGCGCAGCGAGTGAGGCGCCCAGCGCACTGACGGCGGCTGTCCTCCCCGTGTCGATTCATCGTGGATGTGCTTCATGCCCGAATACGGCCAGTTCCAGACGCAGCGCCAGATTCATCGCGGGCCGTTCGGCTCGGTCTTCACCGCCCGGCGCGCCGGCGACCCGGCCGATCGCCATGTCATCAAGACCTGCGAGGCCGCGCCCTGGCTTGGCGATTCCGACCGGGCCAGCACGCAGCTCGAGGACTTTCTCGATGCCGCCCAGGTCCAGCGCCGCACCGCCGAGAACGCCGGCTCTCAAGGCCACTGGGCACCGATCCACGATGTCGCCCGCCACAGCGAAGGCGCCTATCTCGCCACCGACCTCTACCCCGCCACCATGCGTGCATTGACCGGCAGCGGCGCAATGCTCGCCCCCGGCCCGCTGCATCACCTCATCGGCAGCATCTGCCAGGGCCTGCTCGAGCTCAAACGCGCCTGCGGCCGACCGCACGGCCGGCTCAAACCGGGCAACATCCTGCTTTCCAGCCTCAGCCGCCCCGGCCGCGCGAAGGTGGCCCTGACCGACCCTCTGCCCTCGCGTCAACTCGATGAGCAGACCAGCGAGGCCGCCGACCTCAAGGCCGTCGGCGAGTTGATCTATCAACTGGTGGTCGGCAAGCCCTGGTCGCCCCACACCGGCCTGCCCGAGCAGCCCGATGAGCCCTGGCAACGCCTCGGCACACACGCCGCCGGCTGGCACCGCCTGTGCCGGGACCTGGCCGAACCTCAGACGCCCCTGACGATCGAGCAGACGCTCGATCGCCTCGGCACCCTGCGGCCCAGCCGGCGGCGCACGTGGGCCCTGGGCGGGGGCATCGCCGCGGCGGTGATGCTCATCGTCGGCATCGCCCTGGCCATCTTCACCGGCCCGGCCGCGACCCAGCCGCAGCCCGATCCGATCGACGTGGACCGGCCGTACCTGGAATCGCAGTTGCGAGCCTGGTTCGGCCCGCTGTACCTGGACCTTCGCCGTAACGCCGAGCCGTTTCTGGCTGACCGGCACCTGCGCAGCGAGGTCGTCCCTCCCATTCGCACCCTGGAAGCAGAGGGTCTGCTGGTCCATGATGTTCGCGATGTGCCCACCGCCCGGGGGCGTGCCGTGCAGCGCACGACGGAACTGATCGATACCGTGCGCCAGGCCCTCGCGGCCGAGAACTGGCCCGCCCGGCAGCGCCACGTCGAACGTGCCGACCGATTGCTCGAGGCCGCCGAGCGGTTCGAATCCCGCGACTGGGCGGGGCCGGCGGCCTACCTCCGCCCCATCGCCCGCCGCGCCGACCCCCTGCGCGCCGCGTCCAACGGCAACACTGGCGAAGGGCAAACCAGCCTCTACCAGGTCATCACCCAGACGCTCGAGCTGTCCCGCCGCGACGACATGGCCGAGGCCCTCCGCATCGTCGATGAGATCGAAGCACACTTCCACAACGTCGCCGGCCACATCGAACTGATCAGCGACAAGGACCCGGTGCTCGCCCGGTTCGGTGAATGGGTCGAGCAGCAGACCGTGAGCGGTCCCGAGCGCCACAGCGCTCGCGATCTGCTGGCACTTCGCGATGCCCTCGGCCGGGCTGCAGCGCTGGGCGGTGAGCTTTCCGGCTTCATCGAGGAAAACTGGCCGAAGGTGCTGACCGAGGCCCTGCCCGCGGAAGGCCTGGTCGAGGCCGATCCGCCCACCGCTGACACGTTCAACCGGTGGCTCAACCGGATCACGGACTACTTCCGCCTCGAGCCCCATCCACGCGAGGCTTACGCCGAAAGCAACAGGGAGCGTTACCAGCGCATCGCGGAATTGACCGCCCAGCTCGAGGCCGTGGCCGACGACCTCCCCCCTGACCTGCCAACGGCCAATCAGTTCCGGCAACGGGTGCAGTCGCTTCAGCAGGCGCTGGATGCAGAGGATGAGGCCGTCGCACCCATTGCCCGCCACCGTGATCAGCTCGTTGCGCTTTACGAGGAACACCGCGAGGACCTGGAGGGCATCCGTTTCGAACTGGAACGCGTCCTCGGTGACGATGATGCCATCGCCGAGGCGCAGCAGTGGGTCCAGGACTGGAAATCACGTCCGATGGAGGGTGTGCCACCGGCGGTCGCCGAGCTGTTCGCCGCCTATCGCGATGCACGGTTTGAGGCCTTCGAAGCGCGCGAGCTGATTGCAGGATGGAGGCGCCGGATCGAGCTGGAGAATGAGTTGTCCGGCCTGTTCGATGACCTGCAAGGTCTCGACCTGCTGCCACCGGCGCCGCCGCAGGCCGATGGGGCCTACGCTGACCGGCCCTGGGTTGGGCAACTGCTCGATGCCGACCGATTCACCGGACGCTACGAGCAGCGCCTGAATGAAAAGATCCGCCAACGCACCGCTCAGCTTCGCCACCAGCAGTGGCCGCAGCCGGACGAGCTGGTTCAGTCGGTTGCGCAACTGGCCGAGCAGGTCCGCGAGGAAGTGGCCGATCACGGCCTGCAACTGCTGCAAGTGGCCCAGTACGCCTCGGGCGTCGAAGAGCGTCTCGACCACTGGTACGGCCCCTACGAGCCGCCCGAGGAGAGCCTCATCGGTGGCGGTGGCACCATCGACTCGCTGCTGTTGCACTGGCGGGAGATCGAAGCCGCCGGCGATCGAGACCTCGTCAATGCGCTGAGACCCGTCCGGTCGCGGGTGGAGCAGTTGCAGGCCGTCCAGCAGGCCGCGGGCCGCCGAATGGAACTGCGGGCCATCGCCATGGACGGTGAGCGGCCCACGGAGGCACGCTTTCTTGCCTGGCGCAAGCTGGGCGACCTGGGTGATCGGCCCTGGCCCGACGATCTCGATGAACTCGAGGCCGAAGGGGACATGCGACGGGCGCTGCTGAACCTGCGCGATGCGATTCCCACCCCGGCCAGGCGTGATGCCGTGGGCCGGGTGATCGACCGCGCCAGTACCCAGCGCTGGTTGGCCCTGGTTCGCCGGCTCGATGACAGTGAGAAGCTCGAGGCCGCCCTGGCCATGCGGCGCGGCCTGGGCGTGAATGAGGATGCCGACATCGATCACCCGCGAACGCGCTTCAACGTGCTGCTGACAGAACTGCGCAGCAGCGTCGCCAGGGCCGACGGCGATGAGCAGCGCATCCGCGAGCTGGTGGTCCAGTTCCGCAACCGCACCGGGGCCATCGAGGGCCTCCCGGCCGCCGTCACCCCCTGGCTCGACGACCTTGCCGGGGCCCTGGACGAAGAGCAGCATGGTGTGGGCGATCTTTCCACCGCCGGGCCCGCCTCGCCGCAGGTGGCGCAGCCGCTGCGATGGCGACTGGACCGGCAGGCCGACGATGGCACCTGGGCCGAGTATGCCTGGAACGGCCACACGCTGCGTTTCGCCCGCGTGGACCATCCCGGCGATGCCCCCAGCTACGTGGCGACCACCGAGACACCCGTGGGCCTGGTCATCGACCTGCTCGATGCCTGGTTTGGTGACCCCGGCCGCCGCGATGCCCAGCAGCAGCGTCTGTGGGACCAGTTCGCCGATCTTCTGGCTGATGAGGAGCGTCGCGATGGGCCGGCGACATGGCGCTTCCACAGCGATGGTCGCGCCATCCACCGCTCGATTCGCCGGCCGCAGCAGCCCAACTTCGGTGACACCTGGTTCATCGGCCGTATCCCCGCCGGCTGGCAGGGGCATAGCTTCTACAACCTCCAGGGGCTCAACCCAGCGGATAACCCCAGCCGCCCGCAACCCGATCACCCCTTCCAGCAGTTCAAGCCACCCGCCGCGGTCTACCTGGCCCACCTGGTGGGCTGCCGTCTACCCACCAGCGATGACTGGCTGCGTGCCCTGGCGATGGAGCCGCCCGCGGTGCAGCGCGGCCGGGTGGCCAACCTGCGCGATGCGGCCTGGCGGCAGCAGGATCACCACATGCGGCGGACGCTGCCGGCACCGGCCATCGTCGGGCCCATACGGCCCCGCGCCGATGGTGGCACCTTCTCACCAGCCCCCGATGCCGCAGCGCAGGCGACGTTTCCGCCGCAGGACTACAACGATGGCGTGATCTGGTTCCGCCCGGTGGATGAGTGTGCGGGCACCATCTTCAAGAACCTGATCGGCAACGTCGCCGAGTTGGTCCACGATGAACCCGAGCGCTTCCCCCTCGAGCCCCAGCGCCGGGCGCTGAGCGCCGGGGAGATCGTCGATGCCCTCAGTGCCCGGCCGCAGGCCGTGGCCATCGCCGGCGCCTCGGCCCTGTCGTTCCACCGCGGCTTCCCGGCCAACCCCCAGCGCCTCGATCGCGATGGCCTGAGGTCGGCCTACTCCGATGTCGGCTTCCGCCTGGCCTTCACCTCCCCCGGCGACCCCCTGCACCGCCGCGTCCAGCGTCTTCTGGAAGCCCCCTTCGACGGCAAGACCCTGCTGCAGGCCGACGCCCGCTGATGCCGCATCGTCACACCGTGACTTTCCCCGTACCGGCTGCCATCGGGGGCCGGCTGGCCGAGCACCTCGGCGGTGCGGCAGACCAGTTTCCAGCCGATGCCGGCGATGACCTGCCGGCCATAGGCGAAGAAGCTCCGAATGGCATTGACGCCGCCGGTGGTGGTGGTGCCGCCGAGTTGGGCCTGCTTCTCGATGAGCATGGCGCGCGCCCCGGCACGGCCGACCTGCACCGCCGCAGTCACCCCCGCCGCGCCCACACACAACGATGACATCGAATGTGGGTATCTGGCCCACAGGGTGTCATTGCTCGTTCAGGCCATGGGATTGACTGCCAGGCGCATGAGAGCCCGACCGGCCCCGCCCCCCCTTCTGCAAGACGGGGGAACAAGGGGCGGGCGTGGTGAACAAACATCATCGCGGCTTGACCTCGCGGTAGCGGGGAACGCTGGCCAGCGTGATCACCACCACCTCTTCACCCGTGACCGTGCTGATATCGTGATGCAGGCTCAGGGCCTTGATGCCGGTGATCTCGTGTACCAGGCCCTCCAGTCGCGTGCGGCCGGTTTCGATCAGGTGGGTCCGTACCTGCTTGAGCAGGTCCCGACCCTTCTCCGCCGGAAGGCCGTTGACCAGGTTCTGCTCGGCTGCGGTCAGCACCCCTTGCAGGCGGACCAGCAGCAGATCGCCGATCAGGTGCGCGTGAATGTCCTTGGGGCCCCGCCCCATGTACTCCTGTTCGAAGCGGGTCATCCCCTCGCACACCGACGCTTCGATTTCACCCCTGGTCTTGATCGGGCCGCCTGCAGTCATCTCACGCTCACTACGGGGATTATCCACGGAGTATGGGGCGATCACGGCCCTGGCCAGCCCCGCTGGCAGGGCCGTGTGCTCTGGTGCCCTCCAAGATGATAGCGCTTTTGAGTCACCCCGTATCGAGACTTTACCGTCCGGTGGTCCCGCGGGTCGGTCGGCCACCCGTGCAAGAACCGATGGTCATGGCCGTGTTCGCGACCCACCATGGCCGTCAGCCGAAGTCGGCGCCTGACCGTGCCACCGTCACCCGGGCTCCGGCATTGCGTCCGGGCCACCGGCGACGGGGGCAACCCGGTGCATCGCACCGAAACAGGACCACATCCTCGGTGATGTCCCGCTCTCGTTGCACAGCCGCTTTAAGTATGCTCCATGAAATGGTTTATACGCCTGCGGCCAAACTGCCGTTAAGTTGCGGCCATCGCGTGAGCGGCGCGGCCTGTTCAATGGAGGTGGGCCACGACCACATCCTCCTGGCCGATGGATTTTCAGACACTTGTTTGACTTCCCACCTTTGGCGGCTAGAGTTCAGTGTCGGAACATGAAAGCTGTTTAAATCGGCTCCGTCGTCGGAAGACTGGATAAAGGGCAGGCCCTCCCCGGGGCAGGTCCGTTAGCAAGTAAGTCGACGTGGTTCAGCACCCATTCCTTGGATGGCGAACCACGTCGGCTTTTTTTATTGGCGCCCACGAGCATCCCCATGACAGAACACAGCCTCACCATCGCGCAACAGATTGCCCGCGTGGCGCGGCAGTTCCAGCACCAGCGGACCGGCCATCCGCCCAAGGCGGTCACTGTGGCCCTTGGCGGGGGGATGCTCGTGATCACGATGCATGGGGCCCTGACGCCCGCCGAGCAGGCCCTGGCCGCGAATCCGCAGGGCGCTGCGCAGGTGCAGGAGTTTCACCGTCGGCTGTTCGCCAGTTCCGTGGATGCATTGCGCCAGGAGATCAAACGGATCACGGGGTTCGAGGTGCGCGAGGCCGCCGCGGAAGTCGAAACAGCTACCGGCACCGTGGTGCATGCGTTCACCAACGGAACGATGGTGCAGGTGTTTCTGCTGACCGAGGACATTCCCGATGAGGTCTCGCAGGACACCGATCCGGGCCAGGGCAACTGAAGCAGGAGATGCCGTTTTGAGCACGCATGTGTCGACCAATCAGACGCGACCGATCGAGCACGGCGACGTTTTGCGCGTAAGCGATGCGCCCGAAGTGGTCCCCGCCTCGACGCGGCTGGCCAGCCTCATCGTGGTGGTGGTCCCGTTCGCGGCCTTCATTGTGGCGATCTTCTGGCTGTGGGGATGGGGTGTGAGCTGGTCGCCGCTGGTGATGCTGGGCATCCTGGGCGTGCTGACGACGCTGGGCGTCACCGTGGGATTTCACCGCCTTCTGACCCACCAGTCGTTCCAGACCACCCGGCCCGTGAAGGCGATACTCATGGCGCTGGGCTCGATGACGGCCGAGGGCCCGGCGGTGAAATGGGCGGCCGTTCACCGGCTGCACCATCAGCACAGCGATGATGCGCACGATCCGCACTCGCCCCACAGTGAGGGTGAGGGACTGATGGGACTGCTCCGGGGCCTGTGGCACGCCCATGCGGGGTGGCTGTTCGAGGCCGACCGGCCGGGGCTGACCCGTTACGTGCCCGACCTCATGGCCGATCGCCAGGTGCAACTGCACAGCCGGCTGTTCGGCTTCTGGGTCCTGGTCGGGCTGCTCATCCCCACCGTGGTCGTGGGACTGATCACGATGAGTTGGGTGGGCGCCTTGCAGGGATTGATCTGGGGCGGGTTGCTGCGCATTTTCCTGGTCCATCACCTGACCTGGAGCATCAACTCGATCTGTCACCTCTGGGGAAGTCGCCCGTTCCAGACGCGCGATCACAGCCGGAACAATCCCATCTTCGGTGTGCTGGGCCTGGGCGAAGGCTGGCACAACAACCACCACGCGTTCCCGACTTCGGCCCGGCACGGGCTGCGGTGGTGGGAGATCGATGTGAGCTTCATGGTCATCCGCGGGCTGGCCTGGGCGCGCCTTGCATGGAAGGTGCGACTGCCAGCACCCGAGACAATGGCCGCGAAGCGCCGCCGGGACCCGGCGCGCGGGGCGCAGGGGCATCCCATCACGCGGCACGGGATGGCCCCGGCGCCGCGAAGCGCACTGAGCCCGGCCGTGTGGCCGCGCAATGCCGCATCGGCGGCAGGCCAATGCGATGGAAATAGCGGTGAAACTTGAACACGCAACCGACCACTCCTGCTGCGATGCTGATGGGCACGTGCGTTGTCGCGCTGTTGTGCGGGGGTTGCGCAACGTGGTCGACGTCGGAGACACCCCGCCGCATCGCCGGGGCAGAGGAAGGCCATACGATCACATCGGCCGAACTCGATGAACTCAGCCGCGCGTTCACGGACCGCTTCGTCGGCTTGCTCTACTCGGTCACCGAGGCGTTGAAGCACGACAATCATGATCCGCAGCAGCGCCGCAGTGCGCAGATGCTGCTTCTGGACAGCGCCACCAACGTGTATGACATTGCAAGCAACGCCGATGCATTCACCCGGGTGCTCGACCTGCTCGTGGTCACCTCATTGCTTCACCAGCTCTGGGCCGATGAGGGCAGGGCCCTGGAAGTATTCGGTGAGCGAGGTGAGGCCCTGGTCCGGGCCACATCGCACGCCAATGTGGAGGCCCGGCTGCTGGCCGCGCGGGTGCTCAGCGACGAGCAACTCGCCCTGGTCGACGTGCTGCTGCGGGACTGGCGGCAGGACAATCCGGACATGGTCCGCGTCTCGTTCGTGCGGTTCTCGAATTTCGCGATCGGCCGGGGCATGTCCGCCGCGTCCAACGTGCTCGCCGCCCGCGGCACCCTGTTCAGCGACATCGGCCGGACAGGCCAGGCCATCGATGAGGCCCGACTCATGGGCGAGCGGATGTTCTATCGGCTCAAACGCGAGGCGACGCTGCTGCGATGGCAGGCCGAAGCGATCAAGGATGACCTGATCGCCACGCCGGGCCTGGCCACGGCCCTTGCCGACCTGCATCGCGTGGCCGATCAGTTCGAGAAACTGCCCGCGCACGTCGCGGCCGAACGACAGGCCACCCTCGATGCGCTGCACGATTCGTTGCAGGACGTTGATGCGACGATCGCCTCGGTGAGGGCGGCGTTCACCGAAGCTCACCCCCTGCTCGACGCGCTGCAGACAACCGCGGCGGCGCTCGATGACATGTTCCGCACCGCCGACGGCGCGATCGCGCGGCTCGGTCCGCCGGACCGCACT
>PUMS01000005.1 GCA_003551485.1 Phycisphaeraceae bacterium
ATCGCCATCGGCGACCCGCAGGTGCGGGTGGGCCAGACGATCCAGTTCCACCTTCGCGACCGGCGCACGGCCGAGGAAGACCTTCGGCTGCTTCTGGAGCTTCAGAAACTGCACGGCCCGGCCGCGGGCGCCCTGCTGGTTTCCAGCCTCGGCCGGGGCATGGGCCTGTTCCACCGCGCCCACGCCGATGCGCGGCTGGTGGCCGATGAACTGGACGATCCGCCCCTGGCCGGCTTCTTCGCCGACGGCCAGTTCGGCCCCGCCGGCCGCGAAAGCTTCCTCCACGCCCACACCCTGGCCCTGGTCGCCTTCCGCCCCACCCAGACCCAACCCGAGCCGGCCGAGCAACCCGAGGCCCAGTCGGCGCCGTAGCGCTGTGCAAAGGCCCCCTCACAGCATCATCCCCGACAAAAGACCATTGGCCGGGTTTGTTTTCCGAATGTCGTATCCGCAGCGGATGCGCATTGACACGGGGCGGGATGCACATATGATTCGAACGTGGGAAGGCATCGGTCTTCCTGTGGGCACTCGCCCGTGGTACCGGCGGCCGATTGTTGGGCGGACCTCTGCTACGTCAAACACACAGGATCGCCATCATGAACCAGCCGATTCCTGCGGGCAGTGATGCCTTGTCATGCCAGGTGGCGTGGGCGCCCGGTCCGGCCGCAACGGCGCTGCCGGCGCGCCGGGCCGCCCCCGGCGAGCGGCGTCGGGCTTTCACGCTTATCGAACTGCTGGTGGTGATCTCGATCATCGCCCTGCTGATCGCCCTGCTGCTGCCGGCACTGGCAGCGGTGCGGGAGACCGCGCGGCGGACGGAGAACCACTCGAACCTGCGAAGCACCATCATGGCCCTGCATACCAGCGGGGCGGACAACAACGGCTACTTCGCAGGCCTGACCCGGGGCGGCTCGCCCATCCCCCTGGTCGGCGGCCGGGCCAGCGGCGATCACGTCCAGGCCCGCTACTTCCTCCTCCTCACCGGAGGCTACACCGACCCCCGGGGCGTGCTGAGCCCTTACGAGGACGATTACGCGCGCCGCGAGACCCACGGCCGCGAGGTGTGGAAGGGTGAGGACATCAACCAGTTCGACCACACCTTCTACTCCTACGCCATGCTCTCCATCGCCGAGGGCCCCGGCTCGACGCCCGACACCGTCGCCGGCCGCCGCCAGGCGTGGCGCGACGGCACCGGCAGCGGCGCCGTCATCGCCGCCGACCGCAACACCCGGGAGGATGAGAACCGTTACGGCGCCCGCCACAATCCCCAGTGGTATGACCTTGAATCCTGGGAGGGCTCGCGCGGGCGGGGTGATGGCAGCGTGGACTGGGGCGAGTACACCGTCTCACGAACCACCTACGGCCACGTCAGCAGCGTGGACGACAACATTTTCCACCCCGGCGTGGGTGCCGGGGCCCTTCTGACCCGTGGCCGAACCACCGACCACCCCCAGTTCGACCGCTGGTAGGATGTCACATGCGGGCCAGCGGGGGCCAGCTCTGCGCAATTTTCCGGCAATACTCCCTTTTTTGCGCACAACACGCACCGCAGCCCTGTAAATGACGGAGGTGGCGGTCTACAATAGCGCCCTTGCAAGCGGTATCATTGCACCCGTAAAAACCTTCCGGACCCGAATATTCCCTGACAGGTGAACATACGACCATGATCCGATGGCAACCCACCCTGCCCCAGCACTACACCCGCATGAGCGATGCCGAGCTCACCGAGGCCATCGCGCAGCGGCGAGCCCAGCTTGGTGACAAGCTGGTCATCCTCGGCCACCACTATCAGCAGGATGATGTGATCCGGTTCGCCGATTTCACCGGCGACAGCTTCAAGCTCAGCCAGCTCGCCGCCGAGCAGGTGCGACAGTCGGGAGCGCCTTACGTGATCTTCCTCGGCGTGCATTTCATGGCCGAGTCGGCTGACATCCTCACCCCCGAGGACACCGCTGTCATTCTGCCGGACCTGGGCGCCGGCTGCTCGATGGCCGACATGGCCGACTACGAGCAGGCCGTCACTGCCTGGGAGCAGATGCATGAACTCCTCGAGGACCGCGGCTTCAACGGCCGCATCATCCCCATCTGCTACATGAACTCATCCGCGGCGATCAAGGCCTTCTGCGCTGAGCACGGCGGGGCGGTGTGCACCAGCAGCAACTGCCACGCCATCTTCAAATGGGCCCTGGAAGGCGGCACCCAGCAGCGGGCCGAGGGTGAGCAGATCAAGATTCTCTTCCTGCCCGACCAGCACCTCGGCCGCAACACCGCCGCGGCCATGGGCTACGACATCGAGCAGGACATGTGCGTCTACAACCCGCGCGATACCGACCCGGCCCTGATCGGCGGGTGCAGCGAGCAGCAGATCGAGCGGTCGACCTTCATCCTCTGGCGGGGGCACTGCTCGGTGCACATGCTCTTCCGGCCCGAGCACGTGGACCAGGTCCGCAGCGCCTGGCCCGATGCCACCATCATCGTCCACCCCGAGTGCGACCACGCGGTGGTGAAGAAGGCCGACATGTCGGCCTCGACCGAGGGCATCATCAAGGCCCTCGAGAGCGCCCCGCAAGCCTCGCGCTGGGCCATCGGCACCGAGGTGCACCTGGTCGACCGCCTCGCGCGAGCCGCGGCCGAGCGCGGCGTGACCGCGCGCATCCTCTCCGATTGCCAGTGCCTGTGCACCACCATGTACCGCATCGACATGCCGCACCTGCTCTACGTGCTGGACAGGCTGATCGAGGGCGAGGTGGTCAACCAGATCAGGGTCGACCCGCAGGTCCGCTACTGGGCGCTGGAGGCGATGAACCGCATGTTGGCCCACACCGGCCAGCCCCCCGCCGCGACCCCCGAGCCGGCAGGGGTCTGAGCCCCGCCGGGCCGTCGGATGGTCTGGAATGGCGTGCCACTGACTGCTTGCCGGCCAATCGCAGGCAGGTGCATCATCGACACTGGTGGGCAAGCCACCGGTGGCACGGTCATGGCCTGCTGGATGTCGCGCTGGGCCTTGACCGCATCATCGACACTGGTGGGCAAGCCACCGGTGGCACCGGGCGAGTCGTCGCAGGCGGGGGCGGGGGCGCCCGCTCAGCCGCTGAAGTTGCGGACCACCACCAGCACAGTAAGCAGCACCAGCACCAGGCCCATGGCGGTCAGCACCGGTGGGTAATTGCCCTGCGAGGCGGGAGGTAACGGGCGGATCACGCCCACCTGTCGCAGGTCGTTACCGCACTCGGGACAGGTGAAGCTACCCAGCTTCCGCACGCTGTAGCCGCAATGGGCGCAACAGGGGTCGGGCGCATCGCCATGCACCGTCGGCCCCGCCATCCAACGGCACAGCCGCACCAGCCCGGGCAGCAACAGCGCCAGGCCCAGCACCAGCACCAGGGCCAGAAGAATCATGCCCGCGATGGAGTGGTCGATCTCCATCATCACCCCATCCTAGCCTGAAGCTCCGGCCGGTTTCCGCACACCCTTGCGCATGGCCCACGGAAGGCGCAACGAGGATGCGTCTCTTGAGGTGGCGCGTGGTTGGAGAGCACTGGGCCTTTGGCGGTCAAGCCCGGAGAACGCACCCGGCAGGCGCCGCTTCCCCATTTTGCGTAAACCTCGTTCTTTGCGTGTTTTCCATCGCCTCATGGCCGGACATCCGCTCTGGCGTCGCTTTCGTCAGGCGCCGCCGGCGGTTCCACGAGCCGGCGTGGATGCTGTGCCCTCGACGCGGGGCTGACGGCAAAGAAGCCGTCGTGCCGCTGACGGATCGAAGCGCAAGAAACCCCGCATGCATCTTTGTGATAGCATCCCACGCGTGCCCGAGATGAGTCCTTCCAACCCATCGGCGCCCCACGTGCTTCTGCTGGCTGCGCTGCGCGACGAGTTGGGGCCGACCGTGTCAGCGCTGCAACTGCAGTGGTCCACGGGCGGCGGCGAGGCCAAGGGCGAGTTCGAGGGCATCGCCACCACCGCCGCAGCAACCGGCATGGGCGCTGCGCGGATCACGGCCGCCGCATCACAGTTGATCGACGCCGAAGGGCCTTCGTCGATCCTCCTTGTCGGGCTCGCGGGCGGGCTGGACCCGGGCCTGAAGGCGGCCGAGGTGCGCAGGATCGTGCGCATCCTCGATGAGCACGGCGGGACCTACGCATTGAAGTGTGGCGGCGTCCCGCAGACGCAGGAGGTGGATGACCCCGCCGCGGCGAATCCGCATCATGAGGTCGGTGCCACCGCGACCCTGCTGAGCGTGGACAAGGTGATCTCGAGCGTGGAACAGAAGGCGGAGCTGTTCGACCGATACGGCGCGGCGATGGTGGACATGGAGTCGGCCGCGCTGGCCAGGCTGGCGGCGCAGCGCGGGCTGCCGCTGACCGTGCTGCGCGCCGTCAGCGATCCGGCCGACCAGGTGTTGCCGCCGCAGGCCGCCACCTGGGTGCGCGAGGACGGCAGCATCGACACTCGAGCGGCGATGATGTTTCTGGCGACCCATCCCTGGATGGCCGGCAAGCTGATGAGCCTTCGCCGCCACGCACAGGCGGCCGCCCATGCCCTGGCAGGCGCGGTGGGCGATGTCCTGCGGGCCATGGTCAAACCGCCGGCGGACCGGGACGTGGAGCGATCATGACGCAGGGGAGCACGCGGGGTGAGTCTTCGCGGCTGCTGCTGCTGTATGGCGGCAGCTTCGATCCGCCGCATCGCGCCCATATCGAACTGCCGCTTCGCATCCGTCGTCAGCTCGGGGCCGAGGCGGTGGCCTACATCCCTGCCGCCTTGAGCCCGTTGAAGAGCGACCGCAGGCCCACACCCGCCCACCACCGCCTGGCCATGCTCTCGCTGGCCCTTGCCGGCCGCGATGATGCGGTCATCTTCACCGATGAGATCGACCGCGCTGGGACAGACCGGGCGGACAGCAATGATGAGGCGAGCCCGCCGCACCGCAACGACGTCACCCATGCCCCCGCCCCGCCCGAACCCGATGCGACCGATCCCGAACAGACGCAAGCCGCGCCGGCCGCTGCTTCCTACACCATTGACACCGTCCGCGCTCTGCGCCAGCGCCTGCCCCCGGAGATGCAACTGAGACTGCTGATCGGCGCCGACCAGGTGCTGCTTTTCGATCGGTGGAAGGACGCCGAAGAACTCGAGCAACTCGCCGAGCCGGTGGTCATGCTGCGACCACCGTGGACCGCGGAGAGGCTCTGGGCCGAGGCCCCCTCGCGGCTGGATCGGGCCAGGTGGGAGCCGCGCCTCGTGTCCACACCCATGCTGGAGGTCAGTTCCACCCAGGTCCGCCAGCGCATCGCCGAGGGTGAGCGCATCGACCACCTCGTGCCCCAACCCGTGGCCGATTACATCGCCCGCCACGGCCTCTACCGCCCGTGACCGCTCTCCCGAAGCGGACCGGCCAAGGATGTCCTGCCGCGGACCGCAGCCTGAGCCCCGTCTGTTCACTGCCCGCAGGACAACTCCCTCTCCCCCGGCGGAGGTGCCGGGGGTGGGGGCGGGCTTGCCCCAAAAAGGTTCCTGGACCCTTTTTTGGGGCCCGCGGCGGTTTTCCGGGCTGAGGTTTGGGGGGGATTGCAGAAGTCGGGCGATAAACGGAGTACCGGGAGTTCGCAGTTCATCGTCCGGCCCGAGCCACCGTCGCCCGAGTGCATCTGCATCGCGCTGCGCGGCATCCGGCGTTGCGGTGACGATGGGAACCGGCAAACAGTGGAAAAGGACTCTTTGGTATGATATACTTGTCTTCGAGTTCAACCCCGTTTTTTTCAGGATTTATCGACCATGATGCCCCTGAGCGAACGTCACTGGGACCCCCGACTCTGGCAACATCCCACCCCCACGGACCTATGGGCTCGCCGCCGCAGGCCCCGCAGCCAGATCCGCGCCGGCTGCGAGGATTGCGGTGTCCGTTACGATGCCCTCAACGGCACCCTTCGCGAGGCCGACAACGGCCACTTCGGAGCCGTGCTCGATGTGCGCGAGGCCGCACGCCGACTTGGGATTGCGACGGGCGAGGTCAGCCAGTGGCTGAAGCAGAACAACGCCATCCTGCGGCGACGATACCAGCCCACCGACTGACCCCCCTGTCGCCGCTCCACCCCGGCGCCGCCTCTGGTTGAAGCGCGGCAGACGTCCCGCCCTGTGCTGTAGGCGACCGATGGCTCCACCGCCGCGGCGGATGACCCGGCGCATGTCGCTATACTGCCCCCCGGCACCAGCCGCCCCCGGCCGAAGCCAACCGGCACCGCCGCACCCTTCGCCGGTAATGCATCGACCGTCATCGCCTCTGGCGAGCGGCGACGGCGCGGCCGGTGAGGGCCATGACGCAATTCACACCACTGCATGTTGAACCGGTTGTGCGCGAGCACGGCAACCCTGTCGATTGGGTCGTGCTGCTGCACGGCGTCTTCGCCCGCGGCCGCAATCTCTCGGGCATCGCCCGGCGCCTCACCCGCGCCCGACCCGGAATCGGTGCCCTGCTGATCGACCTGCCCCTGCACGGCCACAACGCCGGGCGTGAGGGGGATGCTGGCGTTGACGGGGGCTCCGCCGCTTCCGGGCGGTCCGGGGGGTCCGGGGGGTCCGGGGGGTCCGGGGGCGATGAGTGGTGGACGATTCGGGGCATGGCCACCGCCGTCGCTCGGACGCTGCATGAGCGGGGCATCTCTCCACTGGCCATCGCCGGTCACTCGCTGGGCGGAAAGGTGGCGGCCCACCTGGCCGCGGGTGGGGCCCATGAGGGCACGGTCCATGACCGGCCCTTCGAACTGTGGATGCTGGATGCCACCTGCGCCCCCCTTCCGCGGCGGGGGATGCCCTGGCGGGTGCTGGAGGTTCTCAAGCAGCATCCCGGCCCATTCCACACGCGGCGGGAGGCGTCGACAGCGCTGAAGTCACAGGGCCTGCCCGCGTTCATCGTCACCTGGCTGGCTGGGGGCATGTTCCGCCGCGGTGGCCGCCTGCACTGGCCCTGGAACCTGGCCGCCCTCGCCGCCCTGCTGGCCGACTACGCCCGCGACGATGCCTGCGGCCTGATTGCCCGCCCCGCCGGCAGCGCTGCGGTGCACGTGGTGAAGGCCGAGGACTCCCCCCTGCTCGATCATGCCGCGCTCACCCGCCTCGCCACCATGGCCCAAGCCGGTGCCCCGATCCACATCCACCACCTGCCCGGCACCCACTGGTTCCACAGCGAAAACCCCGACGCCCTGGCCGACCTGATGGCCCGCCACCTGGCCTCACCCTGCCACCGGTGAGGCAACGACCGGGGCGGCAGGTACGAGGCGCTTCAGTTTTCGCGCCGGGGGTAGGGCGAGGTCCGCCAGACCACGGCTTCGACAGCGCTCCGCGCTGACCCCACCACCGGCGCTCCCACACCCCATTGCTCACCACGATATCCAGGCAACGTCACGAGCATGCGCCCATCGCTTGGGACGACCGGACCCAGCGCTACCGATGCCCCCAACAGGGCCTTGTCCAACCGGCAGCCCTCCTGCGGTGTACCCGTGAATGGTGGGCTTGGCGCGGACGACCTTGCTCTACTGCTGCGAGCATCCTTGAACGGTAGGATCGAAGAACCAGGTGCAATGACTCTGTCGCATCCGCCGGGTCGCAACCTGCCGTGATGCGGGGCGATCGGATAGACTGAATGCCATGATGAGCAATGCCCTCTCACAGGACGTGGTCGAGCGCATCGCGGTGGTGCAGGGGGACATCACGCAGCAGCAGGTCGATGCCATCGTCAACGCGGCCAACGAGTCGCTACTGGGCGGGGGCGGGGTGGATGGGGCGATCCACCGCGCGGCGGGGCCGCAGTTGAAGCAACACAACCGTACGCTCGGCGGCTGCAAGACGGGCCTGGCCAGGTCCACACCCGCCTTCGACCTCGAGAAACGCGGCATCCGGCGGATCATCCACACCGTCGGCCCGGTCTGGTCCGACGGCGATGAGGATGCGCCACTCGGTTCATGCCGCGATGATGTGCTGCTGGCATCGTGCTACCACCAGTGCCTGGAACTGTCCGAGGCCGAGGGCCTGGCGACCGTGGCCTTTCCCGCCATCAGCACGGGCGTGTACGGGTTTCCCAAACATCGCGCGGCGAAGATCGCCATCAGTCACGTCCTGGGCTGGCTGGCCGGACACCAACTGCCGCAGAAGGTCATCTTCTGCTGCTTCAGCCAGGAAGATGCGGATATCTATCGCCAGGCCATCGACACACGTCAAAAGTGGATGAGCAGTCGCCGCCAGCGGTGAAGGAGCCGGGGAAATGGCGGGGTCGGTTCAATCCTCCGGGGCCGCGGGCGGCTCGATCTGCGTGGTGAGGATCGTGCGACCGTGAAGGGTCAGGTGGCTGATGACCCGCGACTGGCCGTTGGGCTGATGATCGGCGCCGGCCTGGGGTGCGGGCAGTTCGATGTGTCCATCCAGTGCCGCGGTCAGTTCGATGCGCAGGGGCAGGCCTGTGGCCCGGTTGAGCCGGCAGTAGCCCTGCTGGGTTCCCCCCATCACCAGCCGTGGCCGGGGCTCATCGTGCGGGGCAGCCGCGGGGGGCTGGGGCTTGGGGAACCGGCCGGTGGTGCTCATGCGGGAATGAATGGCGATGCGTGCTTCCGTTTCTTCGACGCGTTGAAGCTCGAAGCGGTGTTCGCCGAACATCGGCGCAGGCAGGTGCTGTTGCTGGCGGTGGCGCCATCGCGCACCGAGGCCGATAGACTCCTGGGGCAGCAGTCGCAGGTGCTCGATCTGGCGGCGCAGCGCCGGTTCACCGAAATGGCGTTCGAGCAGGTCCACCCAGGCCTCGGCGTGGGGCATGTTTTCGACGTTGACCGCGTCGCGGACTCGCGAAAGCAGCGCATCGAAACCCTCGATGGCAATCAGGGCTCCGTCTGGATCGAGGGTGTAGGTCACGGGCCGGTCGAGCATGGCATGGACCAGCCCGCGCGGGTCACCGGCCGCGGGCTCAACGTCGCTGCTCAGCTCGATGGACCGGCCGGGCAGGCCCGCGAGGCGTAGCACCAGGCGATGGTAGGTCATGGCGATGGTGACCCGACCATCGGCGTCGAGGTGCCTGACCTCGTGCCTGCCCTGGACATTGCTGTGGAGGATGGATTCGACCTGGCGGCCTTCGTGCTCCTGGGTGATGTGCTGCTGGGTGATCACCCCCTGATGGAAGACCATGCCCGGTTTCAGCCGCAGGGCAAGGTCGATGCGCGGCTCCTCGCCGCGCGATGGGTAGAACGGTTCCTGCTCGTCAGCCGAGCCCGTCTCCGGGCCGTTGTTGTCTGTGGGAGCGGCCCCCGCGACCGGCGTTGAGAGGGCGAACAGGCTCAACGCAGCCACCATCCATGCCACAAACAGCGGCGATGGACAAACCGGACGTGGGGTGGATCGGGCATGGGACAGGGGCGGCATGGGAGCGGGCCTCGGGACAGGGGGCAGCAGAACGGGCAGAGCGCAGCGCCGATGTCATGGTTCGTGAAGCCGCATCGAGACGGTCGTCTCACCTTCGATGACCATGCGGCCGGTCAGTGACGTTCCCTGAGGGTCGGGGTAGAACGCATCGCCCTCCATCTGGTCCTTGAGCCGCGCGCGGCGGATGAGGCCCGTAGCCCTGTCGATGACCAATTCACCATCGCTGCGTCCCTGCACCGCAGCGCGGATTTCAACGTCGTCACTGATCTCGACGGGCTCACCGCGGCTGAGGGCCCGGCCCTCAACGTCGATCCGCACCCGGTCCTCGCGCAACGACCGCAGGCGGAAACGGTACTCGATGTCCAGGGGAATGGGGCGCTGGCGGTGCTCCTGCCGGGCCCAGCGGGCATCAACCCCCACCGGCTCCCCGGGCAGGTAGCCGATCAGCTCCATGCCGCGGTGCAGCCGCTGAGGTTCCAGCAACCCATCGAGCACCTGTTCGAGCAACCCCCGGTCCTTGGATTCGAGGTCGGCGCCGGCATCGAGTACGGCCTGCCGCGCGGTCGAGAGGCCATCGACCTGTTCGATGCCCCCATCGCCGCGGATGCGCATCTCCAACGGCGGACCGATCAGAGCCAGCATCGGCCGCAACGCCTCATCGCTGCGGTCGGGCTCAGCCGAGTCGAAGGCGTAGCTCTCAGCGGTGGGGTCGAAGCGGATACGGCCTGCCACGCGCTGGAAGGCGACATCGAGCGTCAGGTGACCATTGTCATCGACCTGCCGTACCTGGTAGCGCAGCTCGAAGCGCAGGGTCTGGTCCTGGCGCATCTTCTCCTGGCCGATGTGCTCCTCGTGGGCGAACTGCAGTTCGGTGCTCTCGGTGAAGCTCACGCCCGGCTTCAGCTTCAGGCCAAGCTGCGCGCGCGGCTCATCGCCCCGCGTGGGCTCCAGCGGCTCCCAGTCCTCGGCGGGACAGCCGCCGCCGATCCCGACCAGCATGGCCAGGGTCGCGGCCAGAAACAGGCGCCAGGATGTTCGCTGAACGGTCATCGACCACTCCGATGGGCTCTGACGCGCCCGCCTCGCCCCCTCATTTCCGCGTGCAGCAGCATGAACAACTCTAGAGCCGAAAAGGCCCGCTTCGCCACTGCCCCCTGCCGCCGCCGGGCAACCGAGCCCCAACGCCAACAATCCCATTGTCCCATACCCCGGCCCGGCGGGCAAGGAATCCGGATGGCACCCGGGGGGCCGAGGGGGCGCCGAGGGGGGGCGATCCGCCGGGCCCTGGGGGGCAGCACTGGTGGGCAGACCGCCAATAGCTCCCGGCGCGAGGCAAGTGGGGCCTATTCGTCGATGCCCAGGTTCGATTTGGTCAGCAGGGCCTCCATCTGAAAGCCGGCGGCTTCGATGTTCTGCCGCGCACCTTCCTCGCGGTCGATGACCACCAGGATTCGCCGGACGTGAACGCCCAGGCCTTGCAGCAGCCGGGCCGCCTCGAGCGTCTGACCGCCGGTGGTAACCACATCCTCGATGAACGCCACGCGATCGCCGTCCTGGAGGCGGCCCTCAACCTGCCGCGCGGTGCCGTAGCCCTTCTTCTGATTTCGTACCAGAACGGTGGGCAATCCGGTCGCCAGGGAGGTGGCGGTCACCAGCGGGATGCCCCCAAGCTCAGCCCCGGCCAGGCGGTCGACCCCGCCGGGCAACTCACCGATCCTCGCCGCGAAACGCCGGGCAAGCTCGGCCAGGATGACCGGGTCGGTCTCGAAGAGGTATTTGTCCAGGTAGTAGTGGCTGGTCCGGCCGCTGCGCAACGTGAAGGTGCCGCGCAGCAGTGCCGCATCCTTGATCCGCTTGATGAGTTGTGTGTCCTCCATCGAAGCGACAGTATACCCGCTCGACCGCCCGCTTCACCTGTCCTCTCGTCGTTGCCTGTCGCGCACGGTCTGGTATCGGCGGAAGGCCTCAATTTCGATGAGGCTGTGGGCATCGAGCAGGTTGGCCAGGACCTGCTCCCGGGGGCTGTTGCGGCGGGTGTAGTCGAGGTAGGCGCGGTCGAGGGCCTGGGCCAGGGACCGCTGGAGGTGCTGGAGGATCACGGGGGCATCGGGGTGGGCCCCGAAAGCCGAATCGTCGATCGTCGCCGCCGCATCCACGAACCACCGCCCCTCGCGCTGAACCAGATACAGCGGCCGCTCCCACAGCGGGCTGGCGATGCGCAAGCGCCCCGCCGCATCGCCACCCTCATCACCCCCGTCCCGTGCATCGCGCAAATCCCCTGCGGCCGCGCCCGGCTGGCGCCAGCGGCGCTGGTGCAGGTCCATGCCCGGCAGGCCTTCGGTACTGGCGTTGTCGAGGCTGAACAGCATCGCATCCTCGTGGCCGTGGCGGCGCTGCATCGCCTCCCGCAACCGGTCCACGCGGGTGATGGCCTCGAAGACCTGCTCGAACACCGCCCGCGTGGCCTCCTCACCGATGAAACAGGCCATGAACCGCTCGCGGTCACGCTCCCGGACCGCCTGGTAGAGTTCATCCATCAACTCGTGGGGCTCAGTGGGGCCCTGGGCAGCGTCATCGGAACCCGACCCACCACCGGGGCAACCGATGAGCATGGCCGAAACGCCGATCAGAACCACCGCCATCAACATAGGCCCGAACCGTGGGCAGGATGCAGGGTGGGTCAAGCGCAGCGGACCCACCACCCCGTGCCGCACCTGTCCGCCCCCGCCCTCAGCCTCAGCCCCGCCGCTCTGAGGATGACTCCCTCTCCCTCCGGGAGAGGGCTGGGGTGAGGGCAGATGCACGGTGACCCATCCGAACTCTCCCTCACCCCCCGCCCCTCTCCCGGGGGGAGAGGGGAGCAAGACACTGCGGCGCAAGAACAAGGACGAACGCCCCCCCGCGGTTGCAGGGCCCGCGGTGGCCACGGCGATGGTTCGGCTGCGGTTCATGCTCATGGAAGCACAATGGCGGGGTCTTGGGGAGTCGGCCGCGGGCGGAAGATCGGCATCAAAACAGCTTCGGCAGGTAGGTCACGGGCTCATCGTAGGGCACAGCCTGCCCGGAGGCGACCTGATAGAGCCGGCGGTGGCTGGCCAGCGCCGCCTCGCACAGCGGCCGGTAGGGCTGGTGGCAGACATCGAAGAAGCCGATGTTGTAGGCCTCGCCATCGAACCGGCCCCAGCAGGCCTGGTCGCTGTAGGTAAACCAGTGGGCACCGATGCACCACGGCCTGCTCGCGGCATCCTCGAGGTACACCCGGTACGCCCGGCCGCGCTGGGCCTGGTCGGGCACGTGGCCGATGCCCGTGGCCGGCAGGCCCACATCCAGCGCCCCGAAGTGCCACTCACCGACCAGCAGCGGCTGGCCCAGCCGCTCGTGAATCCTGGCCATGCCCTCGGCGGGAATCTTCTCGGTGTACGCGTTCATGCTGAAGACGTCGAACCCGCCGCAGGCATCCAGCACCCAGTTCGGGGGTACGGTGTAGTAGCGCACGCCCAGGTTCAGGTGATTGGGGTCGGCCCGCCGGCAGGCGTGGTTGAGCGTGGTGAAGTAGCGATCGATCATGACCGTGCTGAACGCCGCCAGGTCCGCCCTTGCCGCCTCGGTCAATTCATGCCGCCACGTGCCCTCGGCCACCTCGCCCGCGGTCACGGGCCGGCCCCAGGCCTCGGCCAGTGAGGCATCGCCGCCGTAGCGCTGCCGCAGCCAGCGGCCCAGCTCGATCCGCGCCCTGCACGGCACGCTGTTGACCAGCATCCCCTCGGCCGGGCTCTGGCGGGCAAAGCCCCACTGCGGCTCGTTCATCAGGAAGTAGCCCACCAGCGCCGGGTCGTCGTGGAACGGCTCGAGCTGCATCGCATACTCGGCCGCCTCCTGCTCGAAGCGCGGGTCGAACACGTCGGGCAGGTCGCGGAACACCCGCGGCGTGCGACCCGCACGCGCTGACAGCGGCAGCACGTAGGGGAACTGGGCCTCGCGTGCGATCTCCCAGGCTGACCAGTTGCCCACCGTGTTGAACCCCAGGGAGCGCATCATCCCCAGCACCATCGCCGCCCATTCCTGCTCCCAGTCGCCCACACCGAAGGCCCGGATCAGGTTCACCTTCTCGAAGTTGACCGAATCGCGGCCCTGGCGATCGGTGGACCAGGCCTCGGCGAACTCGCCCTGGCGTGGCGGCAGCCAGGTGAACGCCCCTTCCAGGCCATCGACCGGACCATCGGCACCGGGACGCACGCAGTCCAGACCCGTCGACCAGAAGGCATGGCCATCGGGATCGACCAGCCACCAGCGCGGCGGGTCGGTCCGCTCGTCAAATTGCACCCGGAAGAAGCCGGTGGCATGGAACCGACGCTCGCGCCACCCGCCCCAGTCGGAGAAATCCTGCGGCCAGGCGGCCTCTTCGGCCTCGATGCGCTGGGCGTAGACCTGCCGCGCCATCGCCTCGATGTTTCTGAGGCGTCCGGGCCACTGGCGGATGGCGCTCTGGCCAAGCTCATCCACCAGCGGGCCGGCGGGCAGGTGGGGCCGAGTCAGTTCCGGCGGTTCATCGCCAGCAATGGCCAACGGCTTCTGGCCCCACCGCACGGCCGCGGGCCCCTGGC
>PUMS01000047.1 GCA_003551485.1 Phycisphaeraceae bacterium
CCAGGGCGATCAGCGCCAGGGCCTCATCGAGGGTCAGCTCGACCGGCGGCATGAAGAAGTCGCGGCGGACGCGGTAGCCGCGGGTCTGCTCATCGTAATGGTAGGGGATGCCCGCGCCCTCGAGCGCCTTCATGTCGCGATAGATGGTCCGCTCGGCCACACCGCACTCGGCGGCCAGCCGCGCGGCCGACCAGTCCTCCCGGCCCTGAATCAGCGTGAGGATGCGCAGCAGGCGGTGCACGCGTGTGTAATCGGCAGCCATGTTCGAAATCTCCCGGCAAGAGCAAGGCGGCACGGCCCCGGCCGCGGGCGCGAGCCTGTCAGGCTCCGCCCCCGAAACGGCGCGGCGATCATGGCCATTGCCACGGTAACTCCATTATAAGCCACCATGCCGCGCTCTGCTTCAATCGGGAAAAACGGTGCCATGCCATCCGCCGCACCCTCGGGTGCGACTGGTGGACAAGCCACCCGTGGCACCCCGGCAGGACAAGGCCGGCCTCTGCCCTGTTGCCCGCCAGGGTCGCTTGCGCGAGGATGAACCGTCATGCTTCCCGTTCGAGCGATTCAGGATGAACTGCTGAGCCACCTCGCGGCCGGGCCGCGCCTCATCGTCGAGGCGCCCACCGGCTCGGGCAAGAGCACGCAGGTGCCGAGGATGCTGCTCGAAGCCGGTGTCATCGCCGGCCGCATCATCGTCCTTCAACCGAGGCGCCTGGCCGCGAGGCTGCTGGCGGTGCGGGTGGCGCGGGAGATGGGACAGCCGCTGGGACAGACCGTGGGCTACCACGTCCGCCATGAGCGCATCGTCGGCGATGAGTCGCGCATCGTGTTCATGACCGAGGGGATGCTGCTTCGCCTGATGCAGCAGGCGCCGCACCTGCCCGGGGTGGGCGCGGTGCTGCTGGATGAGTTTCACGAGCGAAGCCTGGCGGCGGACATGATCCTGGCACTGGTGCGAAAGTTGCAGCAGGGCGCCCGGGCGGATTTGAAGCTGCTGGTGATGTCGGCCACGTTGGATGCGACAGCGCTGGCCGAGGCGATCGATGCACAGAAAGTGCGCGCCCGGGAGCGGCTGCATCCGGTCGAGACCGGCTACCTGATCCGCCCCGACCGCCGGCCGGTGTGGCAGCTTGCCGCCGAAGCGCTCGATGCACGCATCGAAGCCGGGCTGGCCGGCGATGTGCTGATATTCATGCCGGGCGTCTACGAGATTCGCCGCACCGTCGAGGCCTGCCGCGCGGTGGCAGCGCGGCGGGGGTTGGATGCGGAGCTGCTACCGCTTCATGCCAACCTGCCGCCGGCCGAGCAGGACCGTGCGGTGTCACCCGCTGGCGGGCGGCGGCGGGTCGTGGTGGCCACGAATGTGGCACAGACATCGATCACGATCGAGGGTGTGCGGCACGTGATCGACAGCGGGCTGGCGCGCATCCACCGCCACGATGCCCGACGCGCGATCAACGTCCTGCGCATCGAGCCGGTCAGCCAGGCCGCCGCCGATCAGCGCGCCGGCCGCGCCGGCCGCACCGCCCCCGGCACCTGCGACCGGCTGTGGACGCAGGCCGATCACGCGCGGCGGGCGCAGCAGGATGTGGCCGAGGTCCACCGCGTCGACTTCGCCGAGGCCCTGCTGCAACTGGCAGCGCTTGGCATCGACGACATCGCCGCCCTGCCCTGGCTGGAGCCGCCGGCACCGGCGACCCTCGAGCGGGCCGCAACGTTGCTGCGCGAACTGGGCGCGATGGATGGCTCGGGCAGCCTCACGCCGCGCGGCCGGCGCATGGCCCACCTGCCGGTGCATCCCCGGCTCGGCCGTGTGCTGCTGGAGGCGGCCCGGCGCGGCTGCCTGGGGCGCGCGGCGGTGTGGGTGGCGATCATCAGCGAGCGCAACGTGCTGAGTGGCGCGGTGGGTGGCGAGCTTTGCGGCGAAGCGCTTTCCTGCCGACCGGTGAGCGACCTTTACCTTCGCGAGCTGGCCTGCGACCGCGCCCGCCGCGCACGCTTCAACCCGCAGCGGCTCACCGCCCTGGGCATCGTCGCCGGCGCCTGCCGCGAGGTTTGCCGCACGGCGAAGCTGCTCTACCGCCAGGCCATGGCGGTGGCCAGCCGCCGGATGAAAACGGCTCGACCGGCCGATACGGCCGGCGACGTCGATGCCGATGATCCGCATCCCCCGCCGCGCCCTGACACCGAGGCCCTGGTGCGCAGCCTGCTGCCGGGGTTCTTCGATCATCTGCTGCTGCGGCCGGATGAGCACCGCCGCCACTGCACCAGCCCCGAGCACGCGCGGCTGGTGCTGGATGAGGCCAGCCTCGCCCGCCGCGCGGGCCTGCTGCTGGCCCTGGAGCTTCGCCAGGTCGGTGAGGGCGACCGTGGCCACATCATCGTGTCCCTGGCCAGCGAGGTCGAGCCGGCGTGGGTCGAGCAGGCCTTTGCCGGCCGGATCGAACATCGCAGCGAACTGGTCTGGAACGAGCAGACACGGGCCGTCGAGCAACTCGAACAACGCCTCTACCGCGGCCTGCCACTGACCCGGACCCGCCGCCCCGCGCCGCCGGGACCGGACGCCGCCACCATGCTCGCCGATCGCATCGTCGACGGGACGTTGAAGCTGGCGCACTGGAACGAGAAGGTCGAGCAGTGGATCGCCCGCGTCAGGAGCGTGGCCGCGTGGCTGCCGCAGCGCAAGCTGCTGCTGTACGAACCGGAGGATATTCGACTGATCCTGCTGGAGATCATCGGCGATGCCACGCGCTACAGCCAGGTCCAGGACCGGCCCTGCCTCGATGCGGTGGTCAACGCCATGAGCCACGACGACCAGCAGTGGGTACGGCGGATGGCGCCGGCGTCGGTCGAGCTGCCCGGCGGGGGGCGGATGAGGCTGCACTACGAGCCCGGCCAGCCGCCGCGCGGCCGGGCGAAGATTCAGGCGCTCTACGGGCTGGAGCATTCGCCGCGCATCGCCGGCGGCCGCGTGGCGGTCCGCATCGAGATTCTCGGCCCCCACGGCCGGCCGGTGCAGATCACCGATGACCTTGGCAACTTCTGGCAGACGCTCTACCCGCAGCTTCGCAACGAGCTTCGCCGCCGCTATCCCCGCCACGAATGGCGGTGAC
>PUMS01000415.1 GCA_003551485.1 Phycisphaeraceae bacterium
AGCTCACGGGCTGCGGGCGGCTCAAACCCGCCGGCGGCGGCGTGTCAAAGCTAGGGCACCGCCCAGGGCCAGCAGGACCGCGGTGGCCGGCTCGGGGATGGCGTGCATGCGCTGGGCGTAGTCGGCAAGCAGGGCCAGGGTGGTGAGATCGGTGTCGTAGACCGCGTACCAGCCGGGCTGCTCGTGCGGTGGGTCGCCGTGCCAGGGGAAGGCATCATCGGGCCGGCCCTCGCCGCCCCAGGCCCAGAAGTTGAAGCCCGCGGCGGGCCCGCCATCGAGCGCTGAGGCATGGATGGCAGCGAACAGCTCCTCAAAGAAGCGGTCGCGATAGGTCGTGGGCGCATTGACATCGAAACTGCCCATGTCCCGGGCGAGGCCGAACTCCTCCATCACCAGCGGCTTGCCAAGCTCCGTCGATGCCAGGTCGATCTGTTCGGCGAGGTAGTCCAGCATCTGGGCGATGGCGTTGTCGATGCTGCGCGGGCCGCTGTCGGGGTTGGTCGGATCGTAGTGGTTCCAGTTCTGGGCCCAGAAGTGGGCGGTGGCGTAGTCGATGTCCGACGACTGGTGCGTGCGGACGAAGTCGCTGGCGAAGGTGCCTTCCGACCCGGTGCTGACCATGTGATTCTCATCGAGCGACTTGATGAACGCCGCGGTGTCGTCGATCCATTCGGCGGGGTAGCGGCGCGGCTCATTGGCCAGTTGCCAGGAGAAGATGGTCGGGTCCTCGCGGTAGTCGATGCCCGTGATGGTGTTGGTGCGGGTGACGACCGTTTCGATGTGGTCGCGGAAGGCCTGCTGAGCCTGTTCGTTGTCGTAGAAGCGGGCGGTGTACTGCTGGTACACTTCCCAATCACCCGTCCAGTCCGGATGCGATGGCGGGTAGGGGATGTCGGAGCCTTCGGCCCAGGATACGTACTGGGCCATGCCGCCGGACCAGTGCCAGAAGTTGTTGAGCACCATCACCGCCTTCATGTCGCGCTTGTGCATCTCGGCGAGCAGGAAGTCCAGGCCCTCGAAGACCCGCTGATCGTAGACCCCGGGCGCGGTCTGAAGCGGCGGCACCATGCGGTAGGGCTCGGTCGCGGGCCCTTCGGATGCGGCCATGATGCGCAGGTTGTTCACCCCGTGGGCCTGGAGCAGGTCCAGCTCGCGCTTGAGCCGCTCGCGGTCACCCCCGAGCGCCGCATCGGCCATGCCCAGGTTCATCCCCTGCCAGAAATTGGTACCGACCGCATAGTGCGGCTGGCCATCGACGACGAAGCGCATGCCGTCGACACCGACGAACGTTGCGTGAGCCGAAGACGCCAGCAGCGTCCCGGCCATGACCGTACCTACGCCAAGCAATACCAGAAACGAACGTGGCATGGGTGTGACTCCTTCTCCAGATGTCCGGACAAAAGCAACCCCGGTACTGTCAGCGATGAATCCGCTGCACGCACTGGCCGTGCGGGGGTTGGGTGAAGGCGGCCGGGCCGGCAACGGAGGCGGCCCGGCCTTCAAGGGTTCAGGGTCAGCCGGTCAGCAACGACACCGGCGCAGCAGCATCAGGCCCCCGACGCCGAGCAGGGCAATCGAGGCCGGCTCGGGAATGGGGGTGCCCTTGACGCGGAACACGACGGTTTCGCCGGGCTGATCCTTGGTGACGAACTGGAAGCCGACTCGCGGGACGTTACTGCGAGCGAAGGTCTCCTGCGTCAGGTCCCAGAAGATCACCTGACTCTCGCCCGGGGATGAAAAAACCGGCCAGGCGGCTCGGGGTGGCTGCTGAAAACCCCAGCCGTCGTCATTGAGAAACACCTCAGCCTCCAGCGTGCCCGCCGAATTGGTGCTCGACACCCACGTCACCTCGATGGCGTACTGGTCGAAGCCGCTCCAGTCGCTGCTGCCGACGCTGAGGTTGCCCGTCTGCGTTGTGTTGTTCGTGCCCCAGGACAGTTTGCTCTCTTCGCCGGGCCCCGGGGTGAAACTGGCCCAGGTGAGCGAAAACTCGACGCCGTCGGCACCGACATCCGTTACCGAGTTGACGGTGGCGTCGCCCCAGCCGAGGTCACCCATGATCACCCGGATGTCGTCGTTGGACAGCACCGGAATGGTCGCCGCCAGGGCCGACCCCGGCCCGAGTGCCACCGCTGCTGCCGCTACCGCAGTTGCCGTGAATCGTCTCATGCTTCTGCCTCCTATATAGGGGTGCATTGCTGGTTGCGGACGCTGCCGCCGTCGCCCTTCGCAACAGCCGGCATTCCCAACGCTCAGCCACCGCTGAACCGGGTTCCTCGGACGGGCATCACCAGCCCTTGGACCCCACACTGGAAAGTCTACATGAGGGCCACAGCACGTCAATTGAAAAAAAATTCCTTATGCGATAAAATTTGTGCATGACCAGGGGTGAGTTGATAATGCTGATGGAGCCCCCCCATGACCGCTCGACGACGCGTTCGACTGGCCCTTGGCTGGTACCACCAGGACTACCACCGCGGCGTTGCCCGCTTCGCCCAGCAGGCGAACTGGCACCTGTGGTCGGCCCAGTCGCTGCACACCGCCCTGCACGAGGGCTGGACCGGCGATGGCTTCATCACCAACGGCCTCAACCCCGACGAAACGGCCATCCTGTACCGGATGAAGCACCTGCCGACCGTGACCATCGACCTTCAGATGAAGCGCCGCAACGTCGGGCGGGTCGTCAGTGACTACGAAGCGGTCGGCCGCCTGGCGTTCGAGCACTTCCGCCAGCGCGGGTTCGAGCACTTCGCCTGGGCCAGCCGGTACCAGAGCCAGGATTTCGCGCGCGCTGTGGCGTTCGAAGGCGAAATCCGGGCGGCCGGCTTCACCTGCGACCAGATCGCCTGGTTCCGCGTCGCGGGCGACGGGCCGCGGCCCTCGCATGAGCGCCATGCGTGGCTGGTGCAACAGGTTGCCGCCCTGCCACGCCCGGTGGCCATCCTGGCAGTCAACGACCCCGAGGCGATCGACATTCTTGATGCCTGCGAGGAATGCGGCCTGCGCGTCCCCGACGAGGTGGCGGTGATGGGTGTGGGCAACACCATCGAGATCTGCGACTACGCGCCGGTGCCGCTGACCAGCATCGACGTGGCACGCGAGGAAT
>PUMS01000175.1 GCA_003551485.1 Phycisphaeraceae bacterium
GGCCGCGCGGCGTTCGTGGATGCCCTCCACGAAGAACTGCGCAGCAAGACGTACAAGCCTCAAGCGGTGCGTCGGGTATTCATCCCCAAGGACAACGGCAAGCTCCGCCCGCTGGGCATCCCCACGGTCCGAGACCGTGTGGTGCAGACGGCGGCGAAGCTGATCCTGGAGCCGATCTACGAGGCGGACTTCCTGGAGGTATCGCACGGCTTTCGCCCCGGCCGCGGTGCCCACCAGGCGCTGGAGAAGATTCGGCAATGCCTCAAGGATGGCTACTCGGCCGTTTACGATGCGGACTTGGCGGGGTACTTCGACTCGATCCCCCACGACCTGCTGATGGCTGGCCTGCGGCAGCGCATCGCCGATCGCTCGGTGCTGCGCCTGATCCGCATGTGGCTGGAGGCGCCCGTGGTGGAAGAGGCGGAGCCCAAGACAGGTCAAGGGCGGAAGGTCCACAAGCCGACGGCGGGTACGCCGCAGGGCGGTGTGATCTCTCCGCTGCTGGCCAACGTGCATCTGCACTGGTTCGACCGGGCGTTCTATGGACGCCACGGGCCGGGGCAGTGGGCCAATGCCCGGCTGGTCCGGTATGCCGATGACTTTGTCATCCTCGCCCGCTACATGGGCGACCGGATCGTGCAATGGGTTGAGCACACGTTGGAACAGCGCCTGGGCCTGACGATCAACCGCGAGAAGACGAAGGTGGTGCAGGTGCGGCCGAGCACGGAGCAGGACCTGGAGTTCCTGGGATTCCGCTTCTGGTACGCGCCGGACCTGCATGGCCGCAGCCGCAAGTACCTGCGGATGGAACCATCGCCCCGATCGGTGGCGCGGCAGCGGACGGCGATCCGCGAGCTGGTCAGCCCCCGCTACGGCTGGTTGTCACCGCGCAGGCTGGTCGCCAAGGTCTCGGAGCAGATCCGGGGCTGGGGCCAGTACTTCCGACTCGGCCACCCCCGCCAAGCCTTCCGCGAGATCAACAGGTACGCCCGTGAACGCCTGCAAGGGCACCTGACCCGCCGCAGCCAGCGTCCCCTGCGCCCACCGGCAGGGACGAGCTTCTACCGCTACCTGCATAAGGAGCTGGGCCTGTACCAGCTTTGAAGCAGGCAGGCGGGGCCTGCGCTGCCCTGCGACAGCCTGATGACGAAGTTCACAGGAGAGCCGGATGCGGGAAATCCGCACGTCCGGTTCGAGGAGGGGCGAGGCGGCCGGCCAATCGGGGCCGGCCCCTCGCCTACTCTACTAACATCCGTGACAAGCGACGATCCTCCGAGTGCCTGCCGCAAGGCCACCTGGCCGGCCGTTTCATCGCAGCGTTGGCCCGAGCCGGACATGGCTTCCCCCTGGCCCGGACGCCCGTTGTGCGGATGATCGCCAGGCAGCGGCACCGGCGGACGGGCCGCCAGTGGCATGCATTCGGCGGTCCGGGGGTCTCAATCCGGCCGGGTCATGCGGGCGGGGTCGAGCAGTTGATCGAGGCGGGCGGGGTCGAGCAGCTTCTGCTCGAGGGCCAGTTCGCGGATGGTGCGGTTTTCGTTGAAGGCCTGCCTGGCCAGCTTCGCGGCGTTGTCATAGCCGATCTCGGGCGCGAGGCTGGTGACCATCATCAGCGACTGCTCGATCAGTTCCGCGCAGCGCTGCTGGTTGCATGCAAGGCCATCGAGCAGCTTGTCCACGAACACGTTCGAGGCATTGGCAAGCAGCGCGATCGACTCGATCATGGCATCGGCCATCACGGGCATGGCCACGTTGAGCTCGAGGATCGAGCCCACACCGCCGAAGCCGCCGCAGGTGATCGTGGCATCGTTGCCGATCACGCGGCAGGCCACCTGGATGACGCTCTCGCAGATGACGGGGTTGACCTTGCCGGGCATGATCGATGAGCCGGGCTGAATTTCGGGCAGCAGCAGTTCGAACAAGCCGCAGCGCGGGCCCGAGCCCAGCCAGCGGATGTCGTTGGCGATCTTGCTGAGGCTGACGGCGATGGTCTTCACATACCCGCCGGCCTGAACAAAGCCATCCTTGGCCGCCTGCGCCTCGGGGTGGTTGCGCGCCTCAACGAAGCGGATGCCGGTGCGGGAGGAAAGCCCGGCCGCGACACGCGAGCCGAACTCGGGGTGGGTGTTGATGCCGGTGCCCACGGCCGTGCCGCCGATGGCCAGGGGGCTGAGGCACTGGACCGCGGCCTCGGCACGCTCGATGGCCTGGCGGGCCTGGTCGCCATAGCCGGCGAAGACCTGGCCCACGCGGATGGGCGTGGCATCCATCAGGTGGGTGCGGCCGATCTTGATGATGCGGTCCCACGCCCGGGCCTTCTCATCCAGCGACCCATGCAGCCGCTTCAGCGCTGGGATCAACTCGCGATGGAGCTGCACCGCCGCGGCGATGTGCATGGCGGTGGGGAAGGTGTCGTTGCTGGACTGGCCCATGTTGACGTGGTCGTTGGGATGGACCGGCTTCTTCGTGCCGATGGGCCGGCCGAGCTTCTGGTTGGCCAGGTTGGCGATGACCTCGTTGGCGTTCATGTTCGAGCTGGTGCCCGAACCGGTCTGGTAGACATCGACGACGAAGTGGCGGTCGTGGCGGCCCTCGGCGACCTCGCCCGCGGCCTCGATGATGGGGCCGGCCAGTTCGGGCGCCAGTCTGCCCAGGTCCTGATTGACCCTGGCGCAGGCGGCCTTGAGCAGGCCGAAGGCCCGGGTGATGCCCGCGGGCACGGGCCGCCGGGCGATGGGAAAGTTCTCCACCGCCCGCTGCGTACTGGCGCCCCACAGGGCCCAGCCGGGCACCTGCATCTGGCCCATCGAGTCGGTCTCGGTGCGTGTGGCGGTCTCGGCCTGGTCCATACGGAACGCTCCTGACGTCACTGCAAGCAAGAGGGATGCGAACGCGGCAGGTGCAGATGGTAACGGACGCGCCGTGCGGTGGCGGCGGCGCAACACCCCCTGAGGCTGTGCCGCACCCACGCGGGAGAGAATCGGGGCACGGAGACCCCTGTGCCGGGTGCCACTGGCGGCTTGCACCAGAAAAGGTTGCAGGACCAATGGCACCTGGATAAGCCTCCTTTCAGCGCCTCACGAGCCTCGGAGCGCGGTAC
>PUMS01000272.1 GCA_003551485.1 Phycisphaeraceae bacterium
GGCCGATCCACCACCGCCTGGCCGGCCGCGTGCGCGCTCACGTGCTGCTGACCATGCTGGCCTACTACGTGCAATGGCACATGCGCCAGGCCCTGGCACCGATGCTGTTCGATGAGGATGACCCCGAGGCCGCCGCCCAGGCACGCACCTCACCGGTGGCCCCCGCCGAACGCTCCTCAAGCGCCAAGCGCAAGGCCAGCACGCAGCGGACCGATCAGGACCAGCCCGTGCACAGCTTCCAGAGCCTGCTCAAGGACCTGGCCACGATCTGTCGCAACACGCTCCAGTTCGGCAAGATCGCCGATGCCACCTTCATCCGCATCACCACCCCAACCCCGGTTCAACGACGTGCCCTGGAACTGTTGGGCCTGTCGCTATGATCCTTCGGGGATGTACCCAGCAAACGCCATGACCATCCTGACATAACCCCTGTACCATGCGGGGATTCCCTCGCTTGCTTGGGGGTAACTTCCGGTTAGAACCCGAATTCCCCTGGTGGCTTGCCTACCTGTGCATATCCCGTTCACCGGAGTCACTGGCTGACAAGGCGTCAGCACCACCTGATGCGCGCGTGAGGTCTTCCCGGCCCCGTCGCGGCCGGGTGGCGATACAATGGATGGGAGGGAGCAGACCGCCCCGCCCCGCCTTCGCCAGCATCGAGGAGTCTTCGCCATGGCATCGCGACACCGCTGTTTCATCATCCTGGCCACGGTGGTCGTGGCCGGTGCCGGCTTGCTGGCCCATGCCTCTTCCGGCCCCACCGCCGCCGAGATTCGCGCCCGGTACGCCGAACTGCTGCCGGACTACTCCCAGGGGCTCACGGGCCGGCTTGGGCCGTTTCTCTGGTCGCGGGCAATGGACATCGGCGCCGATGCCCGCTTCAGCGATGAGCACGGCCGGCCGCAGGTCGATGGTGACTTTCTCTGGCTCTATCAGTTCATGCGGCTGCGCCGCGAAAAGCCCCAGCGCATGCCCCTGCTGCACGAGCGGCACAACTTCACCAGCATCGACCCCGATCTGACCTACCGCCTCCAGCCCTGGCACGTGCTGCTCAACTGCCCCAACCCGCACAACTTCAAGCTCATGTTCGGCTACGTCGAGCAGGACTTCCAATTCCAGCACGGCGACAACTGCGACCTCGCCCACCTCGCCGACACCCACCGCGTGATCGTCTTCGTACCGATCCGGGGCCGGCAGATCAGCAACCCCGCCCGCGCCGATGATCAGGGGCGCTACTTTCTCAGCGATGTCTACGAAGCGCAGTCGATCAGCGTCGTTGAGTTTCGGCCCGGTGAGATCATCCAGTATGACTGGTTCGGCAACCGTGAAAACCTCCACGAGCGCATCCTCTTCGACCTCGCCCCCCACTTCGCCGGCGACAAGCGCATCCACCCCGGCATCCACCGGCCCATCTTCCAGTTCACCATCGAGCCCGATGGCGCCTGGACGCTCAAGATCAAGCGCGATGGGCGCGAGGGCCTGGGCGGCGAGGACGACTGGGACCACGTGTTCACCCACGAAAGCGAGGGTGCCAGTCCCTACAGCGTCGACCTCGATCCGGACCGCAGCACCTTCAGCTTCAGCACCTTCAGCCCCGGCGGCTCACCCGAGGAGTCCAGCGAGTTTCTCCTGCGACTCGAACCGGTCGACCGCGCTACGGGCGAGGCCGCCGACTGGCCCCAGCGCGACCGGCGCATCCGCAGCTTCCACCTCAACCACCTTCAGCGCGTGCTCGACGGCGCTGCGCAGGCCCCGATCCGGCCATGACGTGAAGCGTGCGGTCAGATGGACAGGACAACGGCGGTCGTCACCGCCAGGCACTGCACTGCCGGGGCGGCGGACACCATATGGCCCCCAATCCAGGACCTTGCCATGAACAGCTCACATCCCCCACGACCAGACTGGTGCGCCCCACCGTCGACGCCCACTGACAGGCCCCGCGCCCGCGTGCTGACGCTGCTGGCCATGCTGATGCCATTGCCGGTCTTGCTCGCATCGCACCCCTCCGCTGCCTCACCGGATGCGCAAGCCGGCGCGGCCAACTGGCGCCAGGTCGAAAACGAGGTGGCGCCCTCAGCGCGCAGCGGCCACGCCATGGTCTACGATGCCGACCGCGAGCGGATCGTCCTCTTCGGCGGCGGCGCCATCGACTGGGCCGGTGAAGGCAGGCCCCTTGGCGACACCTGGGAATGGAACGGGCAGCGCTGGCAGCGCGTTGATACCACCGCTGGCCCTCCGCCACGCCATGGCCACGCCATGGTCTACGAGTCCCACCGCCGCCGCGTGCTGCTGTTCGGCGGGCGCGACGGCGATGGCCGGCTTCTCAACGACCTGTGGGCCTACAGCGACGGCAACTGGCAGCACCTGCCCACGCCCGGCGCCCCCTCGCCGCGGGCGGAGCCGGCCATGACCTACGACCACCTGCGCGAGCAGACGCTGCTGTTCGGCGGGCGCGGCGGAGATGACCGGCCCATCGTCGGCACGTCCCTCTTCGATGGCCGCGCCTGGTCCGAGCGAGCCACCATCACCGCGCCGCCGTCGCGCTACGGCCATGCCATGGCCTATCACCCTGATGACCGCTACATGCTGCTCTACGGCGGCAGCGACGGCGGCTTCCCGGCGCTGAACGATGCCTGGCGGTGGGATGGCAGCGTGTGGCGTCGGGTGGAAGCCGATGAGCCCGACCCGCCGCGGGCGCGAGGCGTGTCGCTGGCCTGGCACGGCGGCCTGGAGAGCTTCATCATCTTCGGCGGCCGCCTGGTCGAGCCCGAAGCGCGCGGCTTCGCCCGGACGTGGCGCTTTGACGGCGAGCAATGGCACCGCATGGATGAACCCGCCGCCGCCACACCCCCCGACCGCTCGGACGCCGCCATGGCCTACGACACCGCCCGTTCACAACTGATCCTCTTCGGGGGCCGCGGCCGCGACGAGCACCTGGCCGACACCTGGCTGCTCGAGGTCCGCTAACGCCGTAGGGTGGGTAGAGCGAGGTCTTCCGAGCGAAACCCACCAATATGGCGTGACGTCCTCGGCGAGATTCCGACCTCTGCCACCGGGGCTGCGTGGCCGCGAAAGCAATGGAGCAACCCCCC
>PUMS01000329.1 GCA_003551485.1 Phycisphaeraceae bacterium
AGGCAAGCCCTGATCCAGCCAGCTCTTGACGTATCGCTTCATCGACCCGCCGGGCGAATGCCCCGGCCCATCGCCCTCACCGATGTAGCCAAAGCCGAGCTCACCCAGCCCCAGCCGCTCCACACCCCGGCACCACAGCAGCAGTTCGCCCACCGTCGGCGGCATCTTGCCGAACTCTTCCATGTAGAACCGCCCATCGGCCACGTAGTGGTCCATCCACCACTTGAACCCGGCCACGGGCGTGGCGAAGCACTCGCGGATCAGCTCCTCATCCTGAAGCGCAACAGCCATGAGGAAGATGCCCAGCCCACGCGGATGGTGCATGTTGGGCAGCCAGTTGGTGCGGGTGTAATGCGTGCTGCGCTCCTCGCCGTCGATCACGATGCTGTCGCGCCCGCGCCAGTACTCGTGCAGGTGGTAGTGAATCCAGCGGCGGAAGGCATTCTCGACACGCTCGCGCTCATCCTCGGTCAGCCGGTCGTAGAGGATGTCGTAGCGGATGACATCCAGCACGCGGTTCTCGCGCGGCGGGGTCTGGGTTACATCCACGTTCGTAAAGGCCATCAGCCGCCGCTTCTCGGCCTCGGCGGCCTCATCATCATCGTGGACCAGGATGTTGAAGAAGCTGCGGTAGTGGGGTACCTCCCGGCCGCGGTGATACCACAGCGAGTCCGCCAGCGCCCGCTCGGCCCAGGGCTCGTTCTCCAGCCGCTGGCGGGCACCCTCGATCTCCTGCTGGTTCATCCAGATGAACGGCCGCTCGACCGGCTCGAACCCCGCCGCGGCGGGACTCAGCGCCACCAGCACCACTGCCGCCGCCATGCCCATCAGTCTGCTCAAACCCATCATCGTTCCTTTCCTGACTCGTGGATACGAAAACCGGCCAGAGGCGCGGGGCAACACACCACCCGCCGAGCGTGCGACCGGCACTTCACCACCCGAGGCCCGCCCTCGGGCCACCCGTGAACGCGGCCGCGCTGTCCCTGGTGCCCAACGCCGAAGTCGATGTCCTATTGCCCCCTGCACGGTCTTGCCGCTACCGGCCCACTGTGCAAATCCGCCGGTCCTTGCCCATTGTTACCGGCTCGCACCGGGGGCAACGGTGGCTTGTTCAAACATGGTGCCATGGAAATCCGGCTCCCTCTCCCTCCGGGAGAGGGCTGGGGTGAGGGCAGACACGCACAATGGGGCCGAATCTACCCTCACCCCGGCCCTCTCCCACCGCCGCACGGGGAGAGGGAGTCATTTTCACGGCAGTGTCCCATGCGGCCAGCGCCGCACCCACGAGGATGAAAATCGCGACCGCCTCCCACTCCCCTCTCCCACCGTGAGAGGGGCCGGGGGTGAGGGAGGGTTCGGACCATTTGCCATGCATCCGCCCTCACCCCGTCCCTCTCCCGGAGGGAGAGGGAGCCGGATTTTCACGGCAGGGGTGGTGGCAGTCGCACGCTGGGGCGACCTGTCCCGAAAGATCGGATTTCCTCTTCATCCGCATCATCGCGAAGTGGCAGGTCCCGCCTGCCGGACCCGATCGACCACAGCAGACGGTGCCTCGCCGAGTAGCGCAGCGGCTTGCCATCGAAAGGATCGGCCGGTACCTCGGAGATCAGCCCCGCCTCGATGAGTTGCTCGAGCGACTCGGGCAGGTGCCCATGCTCCCGTTCGAAGATCAGGGCCGCCACACCCACATGCGCCATCCGAACCGTCGCATCATGCCAGAGGGCGGGCGAAGCGATGCTCATGAATCCAATGCTCGCATCGTAGACCTCGAGTCGGCCGATGACATTCTCACGCTGCTCTGGCGGACGGGGCAACCGGCCGCGCTCGACCGCCTCATCGAGGGCCTCTTGGAGCCGATCTCGTCTTTCGGTCACTTCATCCCGCCAGGCCATCAGCTCGCGGTGTCCACCGGGCACGGCAAGCAGCTCGAACGTGCGGAGATTGATCTGCGAAAGCCCATTGACGCTCTGACGCAGGTCCAGGGGGCTGTGACCACGCTCCCACAGTCGCCGATGCATCGCCAGTTCAGCCAGCGTTTCTTCGCGATGCTCGGGGTCTTCTTCCACCTCCACCTCTGCTTCGAGCTCGTCCAGAAACCGGCCATCGGCCATGAATTCGGCCATTTTCAGGAAGCCCGGCAGCATCCTCGTGTTGATCTCACGGCGAATCGCCCGCTTTATCACCTGGACCGATGAGGCATTGGGGTCGAACAGCGCCATCAGATCGCGCTGTTGCTCATCGGTCACATCGGGATGGCCCGCGAGTTGCACGAGCACCTGAATCGGTTCGGCGGCCATGGCCATCGCGGTCAGGTAATGGATGACATCGACTTGACCGTTGCGCATCTTGCGCGCTGTGGCCAGCAGCAGCCTGGCACGCTCGATCGCCGCAAGGGGCTCATCTTCAAGCACCGCCAGATGCATCTCGAGCGCTGCCGCCCGCCGTGCCACCCCCATTCCGTGGCCCCAAGCCCACTCCCAAGGTAGCGCATCATCGGGGACCGTTTCCGTGGCGGGAATATGCGCCACGGGGCGTTCAAGCGCTTCATCGAGCAACTCGAAGACCGGTTCAAATTTCGCAAGCCACTGCCGCAGTGCCTCGCCCTCTTCGCCCTCGGGCAGATGGCTGCGAAAAGTTTCCACGTCCAGGACGTTCTCAGGCAGGTCAAACAGCAGCTCCTGCCACGGCTCGATACCGATCTCCGCCGCGAGCGTGAAAGCCTGTTTCCACGGCGGATAGGCGTTTTCGTCCTCATCGCGCAGCTCATCCGCATCGTAATGCAGCGTCGGATGCAGCAGATCGCGCAACTCCGCTTGCGTTGCCCTCACCGCCGCATCGCGTGCCGCCAGATCGGGCCGGGGATACAGCAGATACGTACCCAGCGCGCCCACCAGCAGCAGCGCGACGATGAACAGCAGAACACGGTGGGTCAGGTAAGCCATACGCTGCCTCCACGGGCCGCCCCCATCCCGCTCAGGCCCACAGCGCATTCTACTTCCTCTCGCACCAGGGGCAATGGTGGCTTGTCCAACCGTGTCTGCCCCGAAATAGTGTCCCCAGCCTCCCGAGACGGGGTGTCTTGGAGCGCGG
>PUMS01000203.1 GCA_003551485.1 Phycisphaeraceae bacterium
GCCGACAGCTTCTCGGCACGCACGCTGCGGTGCTGGCGCATCATGGCCGACTGGGTCTTGAGGATCACCGACAGCGGCGTGCCCAGCGCCTCGGACTGGTTGATCGCCCCCACCACCGAGCGCAGCGCCTCGATGGGGATGCGGTCGGCCATGTTCTGAAGCGCCCTGGCCCGGCTGGTGCCGAACTCGATCTCGCTCTGAACGACCATCAGTTCCTGGTTGAAGTCATCCTCGGGCTGATCGCGGATCACCGTGGCGATGGCCTCGGTGAACGTGGCACCCGAGGCCATCATCAGGGCGATCAGGTCCAGGCTGTAGGGCAGGTTCTTGCCGATGCGCATCAGCCGCTTGTTGGCCTCCTGGCGCAGCACCCACAGCGGCAGGGCAAAGCCCAGCGCGCCGGTGAAGATCATCGTCATCGGATCGGGCAGGCCCAGCAGCAGCCACGTCAGCACGCCGAACACCAGGGCGATGAGGATGCCGCTGAAAAGCGCCACGGCCAGGTACTCATCGACGCTGTAGCCGTTGGGGTTGCCCGTGGCGTTGAGGTCGCGCCGGATGGCCCCGCGCAGGGCGGGGAAGTTCATCCGGCCCGCCGCCTGCTGGAGCATCGCCATCAGCGGCGCGATGGCGGGCGACTCGAACAGCGTCTGCCGCCCGCCGGCACCCACGGCGACGGCGATGCGGCGGTGCACCGCCGGCTCGGTCGGCACCGGGTAGCGGAACAGGGCCCACACGAGGCTGAACACCGCCGCGAACACGACGATGCAGACCAGGATGAGCATGAGCGTTTCAGTGTCGGGCATGGTCAGGCTCGGTCAAGTGGGGGGCATCGCAACGTTGGCGGCGGACAGCAGCAGATTCCCATGCGGCGGCTCAGATGTCCACGGCCATGATCTTTCGTATCCACAGGAAGCCGACGAAGATCAAAACCCCGGCCAGCAGCAGCAACATGCGGCCGATGGGCTCGGTGAACAGCTTCGAGGTGTCCTCGGGCACGATGACGAAGAGGATGGCGATGATGACGATGGGCATGATGGCCATCATCCGCGCCTGGGTGCGGCCCTGGGCGGTGACGGCGTCGAGCTTGCCCTCAAGACGCTGGATTTCGCGGATGCTCTCGGCGATGCGGTCGAGGCTCTCGGCCGCATCCCCGCCGCGCAGCCGGTGCATCTCGATGGCGGTGAACAGCAGCCGGTAGTTCTGGAGCCCGATGCGGTTGGCGGCGTTGCGCATCGCCTGGTTGAGGTCCAGGCCCATCTGGTACTCGCGCAGGAGCTGGGCGAACTCCTGGCGGATCGGGCCGGTGCTGTTCCGCACCAGCAGCTCGATGGACTGGATCAGGTTCAGCCCCGCGCGCACGCCCGAGGCGAGCGTGGTGATGCCATCAACGAGCTGCTCCTCGAGCTTCTCCTGCCGCTTGGTCTCGAGGTGGCGGATGATCACCGGCGGGATGAACGCCCCGATGGCCACTCCGGGGAAGAACCAGAAGGCGCTGGAGCCGATCAGGGCCATCAGCAGCCCCGGCGCGGCGGCCACGGCGATGAACAGGATCATCGCCACCCGCGGCTGGATGTCCATCAGCAGCCGCTGGTTGAGCACGATGCGCAGCCGGGTCTCGTACTGCTTCCAGTAGTGGACGAACGTCGGCCAGGCATAGCCGACGAAGATGAACACCGCCAGGAAGGTGAAGGTCGAGATGGTGAACAGCCAGGGGGCATCGTCGGTCAGCATCGGTCGCGGTCCCGGCCGCGCGGCGGCGGCGTGTCAGAGGAACACCTCCACGTCGAGGTGGCCCCGTTGGATCATGTCCTCGGCGAAGGTGGGGATGTAGCCGGTGTGGCGCAGCTCCTCCTGGTCTTCATGGCGCAGGGTGAAGATGTCCTCGAGCAGAATCTCGCCGGTCTCGCGGTCGATCTGCGTGACCTCGGAGATGCGGGTGACGCGGCGGCGGCCGCTGGCGAAGCGGTCGATCTGCACGGCGATGTCCAGCGCGGTGACGATCTGCTCGCGCACGGCGCGCATGGGCATGTCCACGGCCATGAGCACCAGCGTCTCGAGGCGCTTCATCGCATCGGCGGGGCTGTTGGCGTGGATGGTCGAGAGCGAGCCGTCGTGCCCGGTGTTCATCGCCTGGAGCATGTCCAGGGCCTCGGCCCCGCGCACCTCGCCGACGATGATGCGGTCGGGCCGCATGCGCAGGGCGTTGCGCACCAGTTCCCGGATGGTGAACGCGCCGCGGCCCTCGACGTTGGCCGGCCGGCCCTCGAGGCCCACCACGTGCGGCTGGGGCAGGCGAAGCTCGGCCGACTCCTCGATGGTGATGATCCGCTCCGAGGGCCGGGCGAAGGCCGAGAGGGTGTTCAGCAGCGTCGTCTTGCCCGAGCCGGTGCCGCCGGAGATGATGAGGTTGGCCCGGCCCACCACCGAGCCGCGAAGGAAGTTGGCCACGTTGGCGCCAATCGTACCCCGGTCGATCAGGTCGTCGATGGTAAAGGGAATCCAACTGAACTTGCGGATCGTCAGGCACGGGCCGATCAGCGTCAGCGGCGGGATGATGGCGTTGACGCGGCTGCCGTCGGGCAGCCGGGCATCGACCAGGGGGTTGGAGGTATCCACCCGCCGGCCCACCGGCGCGAGGATGCGCTCGATGATCGACAGCAGCACCTCATCGCTGAAGAAGCTGCGCGTGGTGGGCTGGATGACGCCGTTTTTCTCGACGTAGATGCGGTCCTTGCCCACCACCATGATCTCGCTGACGTTGGCCATTTCCAGCAGGTCCTGGAGCGGGCCGAGGCCGAACATGATGTCTTCGAGGTCCTTGCTGACCGTCCGCCGCACGATGTAGCGCCGCAGCCCCCGGCTGATGGTGGGCAGCACCTGCTCGAACAGTTCATCGAAGGCCTCCTCGGCCACCGTCAGGTCCTCGCCGACGGTGGCGCTGTCCAGCAGCAGCGGCATCATGTCCACGATCGAGGTGACCAGTTCCTGGATGGCCTGCTCGCGGGCCGGCTCGAGCTGCCGCTCATCGCCGGGGGTGTAGTCGGTCTGCACCTTGCCCTGGCACTGGCGCACCACTTCGGCGATGACCAGCCGGTGCACGTGCGTGTAGACGATGTGGGTGACAAGTTCCTTCTTGAGCCGGTCGACCCCGCGGTCGATGACCTCGGTCAGGTGGTGGAGTATCTGCTCGGTGTAGGTGGCATCGGACTTGTCGATGTGGCCGGTGACGCGGAGGTTCATCCGCTCGAGCAGATCGGCGTGCACCTGCTGCTCGAAGGCCATGAGCTGATGCTGAAGCTCGTGGCGGTCATCGGCGGCGCCGGCCTTGCGGCCGGGCGAGACGATGATGAGCGAGAACTGGGCGATCTGAATCTCATCGCCGAAGTCGACGCGGACGGGCTTGCCCGCGTTGACCTCGCGGTTGGCCACCAGCGTGCCCGAGCGGCCGAGGTTCTCGCAGTAGAGCTGGTTGCCCTTGCGGAAGATGCGGGCATGGCGCCGGGCCACGAACGGGGCCTTGAGCACCACGTCGCAGGTGTCATCGCGGCCGATGGTGATCGGATCGCCGTTGACCGAGAGCGACTGGCGGTTGTTGGTGGTGTGGTCGTAGAGCCACAGTTCCATGGACGATTCCGTTCAGAAGGGCCGGCGGCCGGTATCGGAGGCTTGTGCGAGGTCGATGTTGAAGCGGCTGCGCAGCAGGTCAATGACGTCGGGGTTGATCTGCAACTGACCCGGACGCGCATCCCAGCGCCGATCCCTGCCGCCGGAGCGCACGGTGACGGCGAACTCGCCGTAGTCGCGGGTGATGCGTTTGATGTTCTCCAGGGCGACTTCATCGACCTGGTCGATGTCGATGGTGATGTTCTGAAACGCCCGCCCGCCGCGGGCGCCATCGACATCCTCCGTGCGCACCTGCCCGACCATGACCACGCGGACGCGCTCGAGCACGGGAATCATGCGCAGCGGGCCGCCGCCCTCGCTGGGGAACGGGGCGTGGATGTTGATGAAGCTCTCCTGCCGCAGCGTGCCCGGCGCATAGCGAGGCATGATGGGAATCTCGGTGTGCACCCTGCCATCGTCGGGAATAAGGCGGTCGCGATCGGCATCCCCGCGGAAGAGCGGATAGGTCAGCAGCGTCCCGCTGCGGGCCGACCGCTGCACGGGCCGGTCGAGTTCACCCCGCAGCGCCTCATCGCCAATAACCGGGTTGAGCGCCAGGTTCACCGCATCCTCCAGCCCCTTGGGGACGCGGACTTCCCTGATGTCTCGGGTACGGTCGAGCATGTCGCCGGGCTCGACCGATCGACGGAGGGTGAAGACGGTGATGGTCTCCACGGCGGTCTGGGCGCGGACCATCTGCGTGTAGAGGATGACCATGATCACTGCCGCGAGGGCGAGGACGAAGGCGATCACCAGCATCTTGGTGTTGCTCACCGGCTGGGGCCGGCCGGTGGGCGGTGTGGGGGTCTGAGACATCGCGTGAATCACTCCGGGTCTTGAGGGTCTCGGCTGCCGCACCGGTGCGCGGTTGCGGCGGCGCGGGGGGTACCGGGGGTTCCGGGGGTTCCGGGGGTGGGCGGCACCATGGGGCTTGGGCGGGTGCCTATCGGGGCGTGGCGGGTGCTACAGGGTAACTTAACGACACCAGCACGCGCGGGCGTTGCGGGTCGGCGGCGTGCAGGTGAACCACCAGCAGATCGCCCGTGTGCCCTGATGATCTGTCCTGATCGGGGATGAACCTCAGGTTCACCATCGACTCGCGCGGCGTGGTGCGGTCGAGCAGTCGATAGTGCCGCTTCTCGGCCGCGCTGCGGTAGTGGGCCTCGAGCCGATCGATCTCGCCGCCCGGCACGACCAGGCTCACCCAATGCTCGCCGACGGCCCCCCGCTCCCGCCGCATACCCAGCACGCGCCGGGCGCCGGGGGGCGGGGGCAGGTCCAGCGGGTCGGCCTCGGTCAACCCATCCTCGCCGCCGGGGAGACCGTCCATCGGCGCCTGCTGCCCAAGCGCCAGGGCGAGCGGATCCGGCCCGTGGGGTGCGGCGGAGTCCTGCCCGCCCGCATCCTGTCGCGGGGCGTAGGCCATCACGTCCGGCGGCGGCGGCGGTCGCAGGGCCTCCTGCTCGATGCCGAAGGTTCGCACGGCCTGCATGGCGGCAAACAGCATGGCCGCGGCCGTGGCGCCGCACAGCGCCACGATCAGGACCCTTCGTCGCCATGGTCGGTCGGTCTGGCTGGGTGCGGGGTGCATCAGGCGGGGTTGAGGGCTCAGAACCCGACCTCCGGGCCGCGGTAGCTGGGCCGGTACTCGTAGAGGCGCCGGAGCATTCCGGCCATGGGCGTCTGCGAGCCGAGGGCCTCGAGGTCCTCATGGAACCACTGATAGAACGTTCGCCGGGCCTGGGGCAGCATCCAGGGGCCGCTGCCACCGTGCTCCCACTGCCCATCGCGCAGCCGCCAGCCGTTGGCGAACTTCCAGTCGTTGCCGATCCGCGTGTGCTCGTGGCGGATCGCCGTGTCGCCCAGCCGCTGCTCGAAGCTGAGCCATTCATTGTAGCGGCTGACATAGCGGGCGGTATAGCCGTGGGGGAACTGCTCGTGCGCCGTGCGGACCAGTTGCTCGGTCTCGACACCACCCAGTGCACCGGCCGCACGCTCGAACAGATCGCGTGCCAGCAGCGGGTAGCGGTCGGCGGAGCTGAAGCTCAAACCCTGGCGCCCGGGCCGGGCGAACAGCTCGCCGACCTCCTGCGTGCGCAGGGCGGTATTCTGACCCGGTGCCGGGGCCTGCTCGACGTGCTGCCAGGCCGTGTAGCGGTCGATGGTCCAGCTCGTGTGCATGCGCGTGACGGCATGGCCGAAGTAGATCATCAGCAGGAACACCAGGATCAGAAACGGCAGGACCAGCAGAATCTCGAACATGATCGTGCCGCCCTGGCGGCGCGGCCGCCTCGCCCTCCGGGAGAGGGCCGGGGTGAGGGCAGATGACCATGCCCCGTCCGAGCGCGCCCTCGCCCCCGGCCCCTCTCCCGCGGGGAGAGGGGAGCAAGGGCCCAGCGGGGCACGGTGGGCCGGAATGCCTTTGAATCGGTCGCTGCCTTTCATGCTGGCGGCTCCTGCAATTCAGTGCTTGAGCATCTCATCGGCCAGGGGTGCGACGCGGCCGAGGTATTCGTACATCCGCTGGTAGTGATCGGGTTCGATCAGCGGCACCTCGCCGATGCGGCCGGCATCGGCCCCCATGCGCTGCACCCAGACGCGGTAGTCGGCCGGGTCGATGCGCTGAAGCTGGGCGTGCCACATCTGCGTCCACAGGTCCCAGGAGTGGTTGTTGAACACGTGCGCCTGTGCGATGGCCATGAGGCTGCCATCGCGGCCATCGCCATCGGAATCGAGCTTGCGGCCCGTGAAGCGGCTGGTCCACATCACCGGGTGATCGCCCAGCCGGGCGGCGCCGAAGAACGTGAGGTAGGCCCAGCGCGAACTCTCTTCCCGCGTGACCATTTCCTGGTCCAGGTCCAGCGGCGCCGGGGCCGAAGCGGAGGTGTGGTTGAAGCCGTCGAAGGGGTTGGACACCTCGATCCGTTCGCCGACATTGACCCCCAGGAAGATGAAGTGGTCGATGCGGTAGACGGTGTGCGGCACGATGTTGCCCGCCGCATCGGTCTGCGGCGGCAGGCCCAGGTGGTGGTCATAGACCACCTGATAGGAAAACTCGTCGCGCCAGACGTGGTCGGCGATCTTGCTCACATCCGGCAAAGCATCCCACGGCCGCGGGTCCACCCAGCCGCTGCGGCGCACCACGTAGGGGTTGGAACCGCCCTGGCGGGTGGTGTAGGCCCACGTGCCGGGGGCGAGGAAGCTGGGCGAGCCCATGGGGTGGACACTCTTGATCTCGCTGACAATAAAGGCGGTCTCGGCGATGCGGCCGCGCTGCTCGGGGTTGTCGGCGATCTGCACGGCGGCCTCCAGGCCCGTGATCCACTCCGGCTGACGGATCAGGGCCGGCTCCTCGCGGCCGGGCCACAGGTAGCGCAGCTTGAAGTTGCTGATCTGGCTGACGTAGCTGGAGAAACGACTGTGTTCGAGGTGGCGCCGACGGAAGTCGCCCACCCGGCGCAGCAGTTGGCCGAACTCGCCGCGCACGCCGTACTCATCGGGATCGCGGTGGGTGGTGACGAAGCGGCCGGAATCGCCGCCGCCACCGGCACCGCGGCCGATGGGCACGCTGCCGCGACCGCCGCTGGAGACCTGCGTCTGGCCCGGCAGCCAGTAGCCGTGGCGCTCGCCGGCGATCGGATAGCGCCAGCCGAAGAGCACATCCCACGGCCCGCGGTTGAACTCGACGTCATCGACCTGTCCCAGGCCCGAGGGGTCGGGCCGGTTGCCCGGTGACAGCCGACGGTCGGCCCCGGGCAGCAGGCCGAAGCGGACGGGCCGCTCGAAGTCGTTGAACCGGCCGCGCTGCCAGGGAATCTCCGGCACCACCGGCACCATGACCGACCAGCCCACATCCGACCGCGTGGCGAGGTTGACCTGCCCGCCGCGGACGGCGTTGACCTGCGCCACGGCGCCGAGGTTGGTCATCAGCGCCTCGTTGTAGTGGTCCATGGCGTAGATGGCGCGCCAGAAATCGCCATCCCCGCCGCGGTAATGGGTGAGCTGGCGGATGTCGACCCCGCCGTGGTTGAGGTACTGGTCCATGGGCGTGAGCACCTCGATCTCACGTGCCAGTTCGCTCTCGATCTGGCGCAGACGATCGAGCACGAAACTGTCGGAACCGGGGATGCCGCGTGAGAGCTGGGCACTGAGCTCGCTGTGGAAGGCGATCTGGTCGCGCAGGGCGAAGTCGGTGGCCTTGGGCATGGCATCGAGCACAGGCACCGCGGCGATCAGCCGCGTCATGCCCACGTTGTTCATCGCCACGGCGTTGAAGCTGCGTGCCACCGATCCGGCACCGGCGCGCACCGCCGCATCCGCGCCGTGCTGGGTGACCACCCGGCGGTTGACCCCGTGGCCGAGGTTGAGGATGTAGCCGAACACCCCGGCGACCAGGAGCAGGCCGAAAAGCGCAATGACGATGATGATGCCGCGCCGGTGGGCGGTAACGGGCCTGAGTAAGGATCGGGGCATGGGTACTACTCCCTCAAACGCTGTTCGACATCATCGAGCATCTGGCGGGCCTCATCGGTGCCCTTGATGCTGATGGCCTGCCTCAGGGCGGCGCGGGCCTGGTCCCACTCGCCGCGGTCGATGTGACCGCGGGCAGCGAGCATCCACGTCTGGTAGCCGGCCTCCTGGATGCGCTGCTCGATTTCATCGGTCTCGACGTACTCGCGGGCCTCGCGGAAGTGGCGGCGGGCGGCACCGTAGTTGCGGTTGGCCATCGCCTCATCGCCGGACTGCTTCAGGCGCAGGTAATTTTCCCACCGGGCCACATCGTCCAGCAGGCGGGGCGCCTGGGCGTGCTGGGGATCGAGATCGAGCACCCGCTCGAACTGGCGCTGAGCCTCATCGAGGCGTCGCTGCTCGAGGGCCTCGCGGCCGCGCCGCATCGCCAGGCCGATGCGCGCCTCGACCAGCAGGCGCTGCACATCCGCATCATCGCGCAGGTCCTGGGCCTGGCGCAATGCTTCGATGGCATCCTCGTAGCGCTGCTGACCCAGCGCATCGCGGCCGCGCCGCAACTGTGCCTCGCGATTGCGGCCGGCGCGGATGTCGTCGATGTAGCGCCGGGCCTCGGCATGGCCGCGCTGGTCTGCCTCGACGAAAGCCGCTTCTGCCGACTGCGGGCTCCGCTCCAGAAGCTGAAGCCCCCGGGCGAAGTGGGTGTTGGCCTCAAAGCGGCGGATGTCGGCCGTCAGGTCAGCTTCGCGATCGGGCTCGGTCTCGATCCATTGCTGATAGGCCTCGATGGCCTGCTCCCAGCGACGGGGGTTCTCCGGCTCGTTCTCGGCCTCGGACAGGCGGCGCTGAGCCCGGTCGCGCACGTCCCGCACGGTCTCGGTCCGCTCCATCTGCCGGCGCAACTGCGTCATCTGCCGGCGCTGCTCTTCGCTGAGACCGATATCTTCATCGCGGATCTCATTGAGCAGCTCCCGCGCCTCGTCGAATTCATCGTCCCCGACGTGCCGCTGCGCCTGGGCGAGAACGCTGTTGACCCGCGCGGTGTTGACCACGTCGGCGAGGCGCCGCTGCAACCGGGCGATCCTGGGCTGGTAGTCCTGCTGGAACGGCCGATAGGTTTCCAGCCCGGTGAACTCGAGGATGTCATCCTCCAGTTCACGCTGCATTCGCCTGAGACGGTCGAACAGCTCGCGCGGCCCGGCCTCATCGCTGTCGCCCAACTGCTCCACCCGCGCCATCTGCTGCGCCAGCTCACCGAAGCGATCGTCCAGCGCCCGGCGGGCCTCGAGGGCGCGACGCTGCCGGATCATCTCATCGGGGTCGATCGGCATCTCCTCACCGAATGGGGCCTCAAGCGAACGGCGCTCGGCCAGTTCGAACAGCTCGATGGCGCGCGAGAGGTTGCCGCTCTCGCGCTCGATGTAGGCGGCACATGCAGTGGCCCGCGCCAGGCTCCATTTCGAGAGCCACAGGTCCTGCGGCCAGATCGCCGCCATTTCGTTGAACTGCTGCATCAGTTCGGCCAGCTTCGCCAGTTCGATGTCGCCATCGGCCGGGTCCAGCGCTTCGGCCATCGCCTCGCTGGCCTGGTGGTAACTCTGCCGCGCCTCCTGAAACACCCGGCGCTGCTGGTCCCCGCGCTCCATCCCCTGGACGCTGAGAATGCCCACGCCCAGAAGCATCATCAGCCCCAGGCTCGCCGCCAGCACCAGTTTCATGCGTCCGCGGCGGGGCACGGCGGCGGTGGGGGCATCGTCGCCCGCCGGCTGGTGCTGCTGGGCGGCCTCGAGCTGCTCGCGGCCGACCGGCTCACCGGCGAAGTGGCGGCGGATGGCCTCGACAACCTCATCGGCGCTGCTGATGCGCTTGTCGCGGTCCTTCTCCATCATCCGCGCGACCAGGTCGCTGAGCGTCTGGGGCACCTCGGGGTTGAGCTGGCTCAGCGCCGGCGGCATCGCCCGCGGGTTGGTGTGCCACTTCATCCAGCGAAGGGCCTGATTGCGGTGATCGCGAAGCACGAGCTTGAAGGCACTTTCGAACTGCTCGCGTCCGGCGAGCATCTCGTAGGCGACCATGCCCAGGGCGTAGAGATCGGCGCGGCCGTCGAGCTTCTCGTTAAGAAACATCTCCGGCGCCATGTAGCGCACCGTGCCGACGGACATCTGCTCCTGCACGTCGCTCATCGCCGCCAGGCCGAAGTCGCAGACCTTCAAGCCCCCGCTCTTGGGCAGCAGGATGTTGCTGGGCTTGAGGTCGCGGTGAACCACGTTCTGCTTGTGAATCGCCTCGAGGGCCACCGCCGTGGCGGCGATGATGCCCAGGGCGTGGCGCTGATCCAGCGGCTTTCGGCGCTGGGCCAGAAGCTGCTCCAGCGAGGGGCCATCGACGAACTCCATCACGATGAACAAGCCGCGCTGCTCATCGATCACGTCGATGATGCGCACCAGGTGCCTGTGCTGGCTGGCGATGCGCTTCTGCATCCGCGTCTCGGCGCGGAAGCGGTCGCGCAGTTCATCGTCGATGTCGCCCTCGGGACTGACCTGCTTGACGGCCACGAACTGGTTCAACAGCCGGTCGTGGGCCTTCCACACGATCGAGGAGCCGCCGGCACCGATCTGCTCGATGATCTCGAACTTGTCCACCCGGCTGCCCGGTCCGATCGGGGCGGGGCTGTTGTCTGCGGGGTTGGGGCTCATCGCTCAACTCTCATGGTAAGGGCCGGCACGTCGGCGGCGGCGGTGTGCCCGCTGGCGGCGCCGGCCCGCGGTCGCATCGACCGCGGGATCAGTCGGTGGGGGCACGGTCCAGTTCCGGCCGCGGCGGCATCTCGGTTGAGATGCCCTCATTGATCAGGGTGCTGCGGGCGCTGACGTGCGTGGCCGGGGCGCTGGGCCAGGGCATCTGAACGCCGCCGTCTGGACCCGACTGGTTAAAGAACGCCCGCACCCAGGGGATGCTCAGGTGCAGGGCATGGTCCACGCGGACCGTGACCGCCTCACGCGGGCCGAACTCATGCTGAGCGGGAATCGCGTACAGCAGCACCGACCCCTCCTCGGTCTGGGCCGCCATCAACGTCACGCGGGTGTAGCTCAGCGCATAAGGCAGCCGCTGGGGCAGCACGTTCCTCGCCCAGCCGGGGACCTCGCGCCCGAAGGCGGCGTAGACCTGCGGCAGCATCGCGCCCACGTCCTGCCCGCCCAGACGCGGGCCGCCGCTCATCTCACCGCCCAGCGGCCAGAGCGCGATCGCCGCCGCCTCGTGGATCGCCTGGTACTTGGGCGAAGTTTCCGAGATGAGAATCTCGTTGCGGGGCTCACCCCCGCGGTGGCTGTAGTCGGCCCCGATCTGCACCACCGCCGCGCGCGTGGCGGCGAAGGCGGCGTAGTGGACGAACAGGTTGCCCACCATCAGCAGCATGACCTGGGCGATCATCAGGATGAAGAACATCGCAAACGGCAGCACGAGCGCGAACTCGAGCATGACCGTCCCCCCCTGCTCACCCCCGCCCGCCCCCCGGCCTTCCCCCGCCCGGCGCCACACCGTCCCGGCCCGATGCCCCCCGGCCTCCTTCGTGGCCGCGACCGCAGCGCGGCCGATGCGCCAGACGACCCGCACCGTCAGCGCCAGCGCCACAGCGCTGGCGCCCAGCAACAGCGCCCAGGTCAGCGACTCGCGGCTGCTCAGCGCCGCCCACACCCAATTACCCCCGCTCACGCCACCGGTCGCGGTCGCGGCCTCGGTTGCGCTGTCGGCGCCGGGCGGTAACTTCATGACGCTCGCTCCATTACGGGCATGGTCGGCGGGGGGCCGACCCCTACAGTTGAATTGTACCCCCACGCCGGGGCCCGGGTGCAGGCGGGTTCACGGGCAGGCCCGAAGCGTCGGCCGGACGCGCTGCGGCTCGGTTGCACCCTGTCAGAACCCGCTGTAGTCCGACCACGGCAGCCGCAGGCCCACCACGTGCTCAAGCGCGGCCAGCACACCTGCAATCCCCAGTGCCAGACCAAACGGCAGCCGGGGACTGTCCTGCGGCACGCTGCCTCGGGCCCCCGCGGCGGAACTGACCAGCAGCAGCCACATGCGCTGCATTGTCTGCCGCACCCGGCGCTGGGCCACCATCACCACCACCGCCATCACCAGCACGATGAAGCAACCGTAGAAGACCGTGGCCACCACGCATTTCCACGTGCCCGACCAGGCCCCGATCATGCCCAGCAGCTTCGCATCTCCCCCACCCACCACCCCCATCAGCCACAGGATGCCGAACGGCACCAAGCCCACCAGCAGCGCCACCGCGGCGTTACCCAACAGGGCAGCGCCCGCGGCAAACCCCTCCTCCACCGCGCCCGCCCCCGCCCAGAACACCAGGCCGGCCACCATACCCGTGTAAGTCAGCCAATTCGGGATGATGCCCCAGCGGCAGTCGGTATAGGCGGCGACGGCCAGGCCGATGCTCAACACCACTGTCGCCGCCACAGGCACGATCACCAGGCAAACCTCGCTCAAATGGGCAACCCGTCCCGCGCCCGGCCGGGGGGCACCTCACCGCAACGGCAAGAGCGGCCACCGGACATGCGGCCCCCTGCACCCGCCGCGCAGTATCCGCGGCACGGTCACCGCAGCGCCGCATCGTCCCCCCCGTCTGCTGCCACCACGCAGCGCGGCGACCGTTACGGAGCAAGCTGCTCGCTGTCGGTCCTCATCCGGTCCCACAGGTCCACCAGCCAGTCGCGGATGTCGGACCCGTAGAAGATCAGGATGCCCAGAAGCGGCAGGATCAGCGCTGCCAGCAGCAGCAGCTTCTCCAGACCTTCGGCACCCCGCTCACAGCGATGCAGTTGGGCCAGGGCTTGACGGATTCGTTTGACCATAAGGGGTTCCTCTCCTTGTCATGCCGCGACCAGCCGCGGCAGGGGCCACAGGGTTCAGCACGGGTTACGGAAACGGCAGGCTATTGACCAGGCTGAGCATCCGGTAATGCTCGACCATGATGTTCAGCGCAATCATCATCAGCGCAAAGCTCGGTATCCCGATGGCGGCCAGCAGCAGGGCCCACTCGAGGGTGGTCGTGCCCGCCTGCCCCCCTGCCCGACGCCGCCGCAGCCGGCGACCCGCCAGGCGAAGTGCCAGGCCGAGCCGTTGCAACATGCTTGACGATCGGGTGAGCATGGGACACACCGCTCCCTTCTATACCCTATTATCGCCTCGATCCCCCCCGGATTCAAATATCGGGCGGGTCAGGTCCGTCACCATGTCCTGCTCCTCCGGCTTCAGGTGCCCGGCCATCAGGGACGGGGTTCCGGTCCAGTCCAGGACCATCCGCCGCTCCGAACCGGCGGGGGCGGGTTTGAGCGTGAAGATGTCGCGCAGGATGTAGCGGCCGCTGTCATCGATGCCGCCCAGTTCCGTGATCTGCGTCACCACGCGATAGCCGCCCAGGTGGCGCGACATCTGGACCACCAGGTCCAGAGCCGACGCGATCTGCCACCGCAGCGCCGCCAGCGGCAGTTCCACCTGGCTCATAAGAGCAAGAGTCTCTAATCGGTTTAGCGCATCGGAGGGGTTGTCCGCGTGCAGCGTCCCCATCGAGCCGCCGTGGCCGGAGGTCATGGCCTGAATCATGTCCAAGGCCTCGCCGCCGCGGACCTCGCCGATGATGATCCGGTCCGGCCGCAGCCGCAGACTGCTGCGGAACAGCTCGCGGATGCCCACGTGGCCGCGCCCGTAGCGGTCGGCCGGCC